>CAZSTA010000035.1:0-23517 GCA_964609495.1 uncultured bacterium
GAGGGTGTAATACAAAGTAAATTAGATCTCAGATCCCAGATTTTATATGCTTCCTAAGATGACCGAGGTGGAAGATGGGAAGGCTTTCTTTGAGATCGAGTTCAAGCCTAATGAGGTGAAGGAGATAGATGTTATCCTGAGTTGAGGTTGATATTTATCTCAACAAGCGGAATTATATTCATTTCAACCAGCACTCTAAGAATAGGAGAGAGAGGCTTACAGCAATTCCAATATCTCAAAAGGAGGATCCCCCTTACGCTTACGCTCAGCTTTCCTAAACGTCCCCATCCCCTGCCTAGGATATTCTAGCCGTTTCCCCGCCAGCAGCTCTTCGATGGTGAGAATTTGCAACCGAGGGAAACGACAGTCAGGATACTTTTTAGGTTCGTAAAACCCAGATGAAACAGCTTCTTCCCGCATTGGCCGGGTTGGTTCTCCCAACGTAATGAAGGCTCCAATCGCCGCTCCTTCCCGCTCTAATACCCCTTTGAGATCCCGTATCTGACTTACTGTAACGCGACCGCTCTTAACCTGAACGATTACTTTCTTAGCCTTTTTGGTGTCATCATCGAAAAAGTATATGTAACCATCTATGCCTCTATCAGCACCTTTCTTCTGCTTATCTACTGGTCGGGCGTCGATCAAGCCAAGAGCCCACCATTCAAACTGGTAAGGGCTTTGTTTTGCCAGAGCTTCGGCGCTTCGCAAGTCCTCCGGGTCGCCGATAACCTTATATGGTGACAGATCTGGCCCGAAAGCGTCCTCTAGTCGGTGCTTTATAAGGGTAATAGCCAGGTGAGTGATGTCTATACCTATCCAGTGGCGGTTAAGCCGTTCCGCCATGGCCACCGTGGTGCCACAGCCACAGAAGGGATCGAGGATAATATCCCCTTCATTGCTACTGGCTTTGATGATACGCTCCAGAAGAGCCTCGGGCTTCTGGGTTGGATAGCCAAGTCGCTCTGCTGGAGATATATGCCCGCCAGACGGAATGTCAACCCAGAAATCTTCCGGGATCTTCCCCCGCCTCAGGTAATTCTTCCTCGTCTCCTCATCCTGAAGTTTGCCAGTTGTCCCCCAGATCGCCGCCGACCTGCCCTTATCTGTGTGAAGTTCCCTGTAGGGGATGCGGATCGCCTCGGCGTTGAATGCCCATGTGTCACCCTTTGAGTAGCGAAGTAGCACGTCGTGCTTCTTCGGGAATGTCTTTGCTGCGCCAGATGGCCCTGTGTAGCACCAAACGATCTCATTCCGAAAGTTTGCCAGTCCAAATACAGCATCCATGAGCAGATTCAGGTAGTGACTCGCTGTCGGATCACAATGCAGATAGATTGAGCCTGTAGATCTCAGCACCCGATGCAACTCCACTAACCGAATCGCCATCATAACCAGGTAAGCCATCATATCATTACTGCCTAAAAACTGGCGCAGTGCCTGCAATAGGTCAGCTACCTTCTTCGGTCCTCGTATTACCACCTCGTGGTAGGTCCCCTCCGCCTTCATGTCCCAATGCCAAGTATCCTCGAAGGCGGTTATCTGTGCACCATTGGCCTCTTTATAAAGCACGTTATAGCTGGCTTTGGAGTTGAAAGGCGGATCCAGGTAGATCATGTCCACGCTCTCATCGGCAATATACTCCCTCATTATATCTAAGTTATCTCCAAAGTAGAGTTTGTTCTCCCAATTATCCATGTTACATAATTACTCCTCAACATCTGTTACAAATTCGTTTCAATTCCTCAAGCGGAATTATATCTATTTCAACTATATCCACTTCTACATAATATCATACAATAGATTTTTTTCAAGTATTAAAATTCAATTTTTATGAAAGATTTCACCCTCCTTGCCCATCTATCCTCCTGATCGCTCTATGATAGGGAGCGTAATCGAGGCTTGGCCTTGGATCGAAGGTGAGATATACCTCGATCATCCCATCGCGATGCTTTCTCTTCGTTCTGGCTTCGAGCAACATCTCTATAACCTTCTGCTGAGATTCGAACTTATTCAAAGCCTCCGCTATAGCCTGCTCCACACTGAAGTTAGCTTTGATAACCCTATTCGCTCGCAAGCTGGTATCTCTTCCTGTAACTAGAGCATCCTCGGGCGATAGATCTCCCCAAACCGCGTATTGGATCATCGACCTCAAGGGATCCGCATCTCCCCATTCAGCCAATATCTTATCGCCGATCTGAGGGCCATCATAAGCGGCTATTCTGAATACTCCCTCGTGATCTATATGCTCTCGATAGCCATTGGGGATGACGAGCCTCGTTATCCTCTTCTTTCGCATAATCGGGATCGTCTTGGAGAAGGTCCCTTCTCCTCCGCTGGGCAGATACCAGCCGATATAGGGAGGAACGCTGAAATCAGCATAATTGAATCTGATGATATCATCCCTATCGATTCCCAGCGATTCATAGGCTGAGGTTGATTCCTCGATCCTCCGCTCCACGATGGTAGCCTTCTCCTCGGGAGTGCTATATCCTGCCCGCCCATCGCAGAAGATGAATATATATACCTTTGCAGAATTTGCCTTAGCCGCTAGGAGGGAGTATCCTGCCCCCAGGATCCCATCATCATCGTGGGGGCAGAAGATAGCGACTCTCTCATCTCCATCCCTCCAATTGGGAAAGAGGAGAGATATATCAGAACATCTCAAATTATTTCTAAGATCATAATAACAGAAATCTGCCTTAGTTATCACTCTATATCGGTCCCTTCTATACAGTTCACTCCTCAAGGGCTTCCTTCATAGCTCGAAAGATGAGATATATCGAGGTTGCTCCTGCATCCTCATATCCCAAGACGCGCTCCCCTAGATATACGCTTCGCCCCTTCTTAGCGACCAGCCCTTTAGTCGCTTCGACCCCTTTCTCCGCGGCAATAGTCGCCCTTTCTAAAGCCTCCTCCAGGGATAAACCTTCCTCCGAGGCCTTTTCTAGAGCCATCACCGCTGGCTCGAGGGAATCGACCATCGTCCTATCGCCGACTTGGGCGCCACCTCTGGTTTTTACCCCCTCCAGACCGCTTTTGAAGGCCGAAGCGAAATCCTCCAATCCAATCTCGGTCTTGCCAGCTAATACTCTGCTTCCATTGTAAAAGATCGTGCCGAAGAGAGGACCGGTCGCTCCTCCTATGGTCGATATCAAGGTCATTCCCACCATCTTGAAGAAAGCTCCTAGATCGTTGTTATCATATCTCTCCATCTTATTCATCACTGCGCTGAAGCCCCGATGCATCCCTACCCCGTGATCTCCATCTCCAGCGACCGCATCGAGTTCGGATAACATCTCCTTGTTCTCATCTATCCTCTTGGCTATGTGAGAGACCATCTTCCTTAGATCTTCGATATCAAGGCTTGAGTGGGACATCTCACTTCCTCCTTTCCCAGCGCTAACTCTTGCCCATCTTGACATAGGCTGGACAATCGGCTGGCGCATCGTAGTATCGCTTCAACTCATCATCAATCCTCATCAGCGTTAAGGAACATCCCGCCATCTCCTGGGAGGTGCAAAAGTTTCCAATCTCAGTGGCGTAAACCTTTATTCCCATATCCTTGAACATAGCTCGAGCTTTGCGGTTGATGATGAACATCTCCATCAAGGTGGTCGAGCCATAGCCGTTGATGAGAAAGATGATCTCATCTCCACTCTTGAAGGGCAGATCTTCAACGATACGATTGATCATCAGCTCTGTGGTCTCATCTGCGCTCATCAGCTTCATCCTTTGGACTCCCTTCTCACCGTGCAATCCCATCCCCACCTCCATCTCATCATCTCCGATCTCGAAGGTGGGCTGACCAGTTGCGGGGATAGTGCAAGGAGTCAGAGCTACTCCTAAGGAGCGAGAATTATCCACCGCCTTCTTGATAACCCGCTTTACCTCCTCGAAGGCTACCATCGTCTCCGCTACCGCACCCGCGGTCTTGATGACCAATAGATCGGCGGTAGTTCCCCTTCGCTCGGTCTCCCGGCCCTTGGGAGCTGAGGCGATATCGTCATAGATCAGGATAGTATCTATCTGGATTCCCTCATCTTGGGCCATCTCTTGAGCCATATCGAAGTTAAGGCGATCTCCAGTATAATTATTATAGAGAAATATCACGCCAGCTCCTCCATCAGCAGCTCGAGCCGCCTCCAGGGCTAGATCGGGAGATGGAGCCGCGAAGATATTCCCATGAGCTATCGTATCGGCCATACCCTTTCCGATACAGCCTAGGAAGAGGGGTTCATGCCCGCTTCCGCCACCTATGACGATCCCCACCTTGCCCTCGATGGGAGCGTCCTTCCTAGCTACAACGTTTAGATCCCCTATCCTTTTGACCCTATCGGAGTAGGCTAGGACAAAGCCCTCCACCAGTTCATCAGTGACCTCATAGGGATCATTGATCAACTTCTTCATCGCCATTTTTATCCCCCCTATTTTAATCGAGCGGACTATTCGCTTGGAACAGTCCGCTCAAAATTCTTCCTTATTCAATCTTCATTACTTAGTTCTTCTCCAGATAAACACTCCTAATCCAGCGATAAGCGGTATCAATGAGGGAAGCAGATAGACGGACTTACTCTCCCTGATCTTCACTAGCCTTAGCTCTCGCTCACTTCCAGGGAGCACCTCTTTAGTCTTCGGATCCACTAACCTCAGCGTATAGCCACCGCCGCTCATATCTAGGGCTAGCTTATAAGCGATCAAGGAGGGGCTTCTCCCCATCATATTCGGATCCTCAGGATTGTAATCGACTACATTATATCCCAAAGCCGCTCCCGGAATCTGCGCCACCATATAGGGCATCTCGTGAATGGTCTTTACAACCTTTCCTCCTTGCAACAACTGTAAAGTTAAAGCTCCTTTTTGCTCTATATTAACCCATCTATAGCGCTCTGCACTACCCGGATTTTGGGGATCGAGTAACTTAGCGTAGTAGAGATCGACATACTCGTTCTGCTGAAAGGGGCGGAAGTATAGGACAGGTTTTCCCTCCACATACACATACATTATATCGCTGGGATTGGACCAAGTATCCCGGCGAGTCCAACGCTCCTCGGGGATAACTTCAAGACCAATTCCCCCCATTCTTCTTGCCGAAAAGACGACGATATTCTTCTCGCTACCCTCTATTATCGTTCCATCGTTCGCTCTCAGCCTTATCTGGTAAGTTCCCTCATCGAGATCTAGGATGAAAGCCTGTTGAGGAGGCATCACATAGAACTCCGGTCGAGGAGGCTCCTCCGGTATCTCCGGCTCCTCGGGAGGTGGCTCTCCCTCCTCCCTAGCTTTCATCACCTCTTGGCTATACTTTACCATCTTCTCTCGATATTCCACCATTAGCTCTTGGACCTTAGTATAGTACTCATTTACAGCTTCCTGATATTCTACGAATTTATCCTCCGCTTCCTTATCTAAGAGAACCTGGATATGACCTTCGTAATATCCCGCGGCATAGAACATCGAATAGGTTCTCTCCTCTAGGGTCTCAATGACCTTTCCGCCCTTCATAAGCTCGATCTTTCCCTCTACTAGTTCACTTAGCTTCTGCAACCCAACCATATACTTATCTAAAGCCTCCGAGAAAACTCCCACGGTCATCACCGGAAGGAGTATAACCGGATGCCCGGCGATGAAGAACATAGTATCTTGATTCTCCGGACAGAAGGTGTTATTGTAAGTCTTTCCATCAAAGGTATTTATGGAATACGTCAATATCTCCTCCTGTATGGTTTGTCCTTGAGCCATAGCTGGAGAGCAGAGCGGGAACGATGCTAGAAGGACGAGAACTAATATCCTCCAAAATCTTTTCATCCTTTTACCCCCTTTCTTTGGAGGGAGAACATAGACAACCCCAAAAATATCGCTGAAAGAACGACATAAAAGGCGGTATTAATGAGATATATTCGTCCACTTCCTAAGGAGATAGCATCCATCCCTCTTGTGAAGTAATAGTAAGGGGATACCCACTTAGTGATATTCAGCAAAACCTCTAGGGTATCACGAATGTAGGCTAGAGAGGATGAGGCGGCTAACTTCATCCCATCTAGGACGGTATAGGAGAGTTGAATAGCCACCAGTCCTAACATAACTCCTAGGAACACAAGCACAGTGTTTCTCACATTATTGGTCAAGGTTGAAAGTAACACCCCAAAGCTGATCATATAGGAGGCTAAGAATAGGGATAGAATAAGCGTCTGGACGAATCCAAACGATATACCTAGGTTGGTCAAAAGGGAAAACGCGATGAAGTAGAGAACAAAAAACGCGGCTATGATCAGAAACTCTAAGATGCCCTTTAGATATTTGCCCAATATGAAGGATAGATAATTAATCGGCCCATAGAACAAAACCTCGATAGTGTTCCGATCCTTCTCTCGAGCGATGGATAGGGAGGCAGCTATAGCTAGATAGATCGAGGAGATCCCCATCGCCAGAAATAGAGGGGCATCTAGGGGGCTGGAGGTTATTAGGATTCTATCTTCCTGGACTCCACCCAGATAATTCTTTAGGAAATAGTAGATTATCACCATAGTTCCGAACATCGTTAGGTAAAGACCTAAACCATATACACTAGATCTTAACTCTCGCCTAGCCAAGATCCAGATAGTTCGCCATTTTCTGTGGCCTGTGACAGCCATTTAGTATTCCTCCTTCTCGAACTTTAAAGATACTTCACTATCAACATACTCGAATTCTCCCTGACCAGGAACTTCGAGCACGGCATCCAAGACCGCATATTTTGCCTCGCTATCCTGGGGGAGCATAATCCTGCTTCTAGGAATAAACCCTTTATTCTTCTCCAGAAACGCGGTTGGATCCCAATGTAGCTCTATCTCACCATCGTAGATCAAATCACCCCTGGTGAAGTCCTCTTCCTCCCCCTCTTTGACATATAATTTGCCGGTGAGCTTCAAAGGGAGGGCGGGGAATTTATCTATACCCTTCTCTTGAGAGTTGACGAAGCGAATAATTATCCCTATTCCTCCGGGACCTTCTGCATCTCCCCAGATTATGACCCTCTTAAGATCGGGGATCTCCTTTCCCACCATCTCTATATTTAGCTCATTTACTCCTGTTTTAACTTCGATTTGTTTCTCGAAGGGGTTGTAGTTAGGAGCAATAGCGGTGAGCTTATAGGTTCCTGGGGGAATTTTGGTCAGATGATACCTCTTAGCGAGATACCTTATAGTGGACCTATCTGCGGTGGAGATAGCTACATCGGGGACGTGATCCTTACTTAATATATCAACTATAGTTCCCTCAATAGTTCCGTATTTCTCCCCTCCTATGATAAGGGGGGTGATGAAAACTATAGCTAACACTATCACTATCGCTATGATCACAATCTTCCTCATTTAAAGTTACCCTCCTCCTTTCATTTGGTTTATATCCTTCTTCCCTTTCAAACTAAGCTTGTATTATAGAACCTTATTCTTAATTCCACCGCTATATTATAGCACAAATATCGAAGTTATGCAAGTGCAGTTGACAAAGAGCGAGAAATAATATATAATTGTTATCACATTATAGTTGCGATCAGTTGGTATTCAAAGGAACTAGGAATTTGGGTCCAAAGAATGATAAAAAGGGTAGTTCTCGTCTAATAGAAGGTTTTGTTATCTTACTAGCCTTCCAATTAGCGGGAACTATCATCTCCGATAAATTGCAGATTCCCATCCCTGGTAATGTGTTAGGTCTAGGTTTTATCACCATCAGCTTGATAGCTGGAATCGTAAAATTGGAGTGGGTGGATGAAGCGGCAACTCTATTGGTTAATAACTTAGCTCTATTCCTAATTCCAGCCGGAGTGGGAATTATGGAATACTTCGATTTAATAGCTAAAGAATGGCTTCCTATATCATTAAGCGTTATTCTTAGCACCTTAGCGGTGCTATTAGTAACGGCTAAGGTTACGGAAGCCTTGCAGAATAGAGGGAGCGATGATGAGCGATAGAACTCTTCTCTACGTAACTCTAACGCTATTCGCCTTCAGCATAGGAAAGCTCATTAATCGTAAAACTGGCTCTTTCCTGGCTAATCCTATTTTAATAGCGATAGCTATAGTCATAATAGTGCTTAAACTTCTTCAAGTCAACTATAGCGGATATAAGCAACACGGTGGAGATCTGATCAGCTTCTTCCTAGGGCCAGCAGTGGTAGCTTTAGGCATACCTCTCTATAAACAGATCAGGATTATATCCAAAAATGTAAGGGCTATTGCGGTCGGGATAATTGCCGGATGTATAACCGGGATAATAACCGCTGCGGGAGTAGCCAAATTGCTTGCCGCCGAAGGAAGGACGATCTTGACCCTAGCTCCAAAATCGGTAACTACTCCCATCGCAATGGGCATAACTGAGAAGTTGGGAGGTATCCCATCTTTAACTGCAGTCGTGGTGATCATCACGGGGATCTTGGGAGCGCTCTTCGCCCCGGAGATATTAAGGTTGGCAGGGGTAAAGAGTCGTCTAGCTATTGGATTAGCGATAGGAACTGCCTCCCACGTCATTGGCACCTCCCGCGCTTTTCAGATAGATGAGTTGGTGGGGGCGGTGAGCGGAATGGCTATCGGGTTGAATGGTATAACAACTGCGATATTAGCCCCTATTCTGGTTAAGCTATTTCAGTGATCGTGACTAAGGTGAGTCCAAGACCTATATATTTAGGAGGTATATGGATGGAAAGTATGAGCAGTAAAGAAGTGAGGGAGTTATTCCTGAAATTCTTTGAGAGCAAAGGACACAGAAGGTTACCAAGTGCCTCCCTAGTGCCAAATGATCCGACTTTGCTTCTGACTGGAGCGGGAATGAATCCCTTCAAGAGCTACTTCATCGGGGTGGAGAAGCTCCCAGCCAAACGCGTAGTAACCTGTCAGAAGTGCCTGCGGACTGATGATATAGAGAATGTAGGAAAGACCGCTACTCATCATACCTTTTTCGAGATGTTGGGTAACTTCTCCTTTGGAGATTACTTCAAGGAGGAAGCTATCACTTGGGGATGGGAGTTCTCGATAGACTATCTCAAGTTTCCAGAGGATAGAATCTGGATATCGATCTACGAGGATGATGATGAGGCTTTTGAGATATGGAATAAGAAAATAGGTGTGCCAGCGGAGAAGATCGTTCGCTTGGGCGAAGCGGAGAACTTCTGGCCAGCTAGTGCTCCTAGTAAAGGTCCTAATGGCCCCTGTGGCCCTTGTACCGAGATGTTCTTCGATATGGGAGAGGAATACGGATGTGGTTCGCCAGATTGTCAACCGGGGTGCGATTGTGAGCGATTCAAGGAGTATTGGAACTTGGTGTTTCAAGTGTTCGATAGGAAAGATGGGGGAGTATTAGATCCTCTTCCCTTTAAAAATATAGATACCGGTTTAGGATTCGAGAGAGTAGTTTCGATCTTGCAAGGAGGAAGAACGACCTTTGATACCGATCTATTCCTTCCGATAATACGATATATGAGCCAGTTGTGTAAAAGGAATTATGGAGAAAATCCGCGGGTAGATGCATCCTTGAAGATAATAGCGGATCATATTAGAGCGATCGCCTTCCTCATCGCCGATGGTGTGACTCCCTCCAATATTGGGAGAGGCTATGTTCTAAGGAGGATACTCAGGAGAGCGGCGCTTAGGGGAAGAGAATTAGGGATGAGAAAACCGTTTCTGGACAAACTAATCCCAGTGATAGTGAATATGATGGATGACGTCTATCCAGAGCTTAAAGAGAGGGAGGTCCACATCTGTCGATTGACGAACATCGAGGAGGACAATTTCCTTAGAAAATTGGATACTGGAATAGAAAGGCTAAACGAACAAATGAAGATGCTCCGCAGACAAAGGAAAAAGGAGATACCCGGGGAGGTGGCTTTCACCCTCTACGATACCTATGGATTCCCGCTTGATATCACTAAGGATATGGCAGAGGATGCGGGCTTCACTGTCGATATAGACGGATTCGAGCAGGAGATGGAGAAACAGAGGGAGAGAGCTAGACAGGCGAGTGAGAGCTTGACGGGGACTATCTTCTTCCATTCACCTCTTTATGGTGAGATCTTCAAGGCTGTGGGAGAGACGGAATTCCTTGGTTATGAACAACTATCTGCGGAGGGAAAGGTCAAGGCTATAGTTAAGGATGAAGAATTGGTCAATATAGCTAGAGAAGGAGATGAGGTAGAGATCGTCCTAGATCGGTCTCCCTTCTACGCTGAGGCTGGAGGGCAACAGGGCGATCGGGGTGAGTTCGTAAGCTCTAAGGCGAAGCTGAAGATCGAGGATACCTATAAGCCAGTGGAGGGATTGATAGTTCATCATGCTAAGGTAATAGAAGGAGAGATAGAAGTTGAGGATGAGGTCAGAGCCGAGGTCGATTCGGAGAGGAGGTTAGCCTTAGCTCAACATCATACCGCCACTCATTTACTCCACTCCGCTTTAAAGCAAGTTCTCGGTCCTCATGCGAATCAGTCTGGTTCTCTGGTTGCAGAAGATAGATTACGTTTCGACTTCACCCACTTTGCCGCCCTATCCGAGGCTGAGCTTCAAGAGGTGGAGCGAATAGCTAACGTCAAGGTGAGGCAGGATATCCCACTTACTAATTATCAATCAAACTATGATGAAGCTCGCTCTAAGGGAGTGATCGCTCTCTTCGGGGAGAAGTATGGCGATGTGGTGCGGGTGGTCGAGATCGGGGATTTCAGTCAAGAGCTATGTGGTGGGACTCATCTTCGCTCTACTGGACAGATCGGACTTATCAAGATCATAAGTGAAGAGAGCATCGGAGCGGGAATAAGGAGGATCGAGGCTCTGGCGGGAGAGGCGGCTTATAACTATGTAGTGGAGAGGGATAACACCCTCCACAGGATAGAGGGGGAGATTCAAGCGATGCCTCAGGAGGTTGAAGCCCGCGTTGATAGATTGCTAGCGGAAAATAAAGAACAGTTGAAGCAGATAGAGACTTTAAAGTCCAAGCTCGTCACATCCGAAGTGGATGAGTTAATATCGAAAGCTATTGATATAAATGGGATCAAGGCTGTAATCGCCAAAGTCGCCGATCAAGATGCTAAAGGATTAAGGGCGATGGCGGATAGGATAAGGAACAAGCTCAAATCTGGGGTGGCTATTCTAGCCTCCCCTACTAAAGATGGGCGAATCATCTATGTGGCGATGGTCACTAAGGATCTTACCGATAAAGGATTAAATGCTGGTTCGATCATAGGTCAAGTTGCTAGGATAGCGTCCGGGGGCGGAGGAGGAAGACCAGAGATGGCTCAAGCTGGTGGCAAGGATTTATCTAAACTAGATGAATCTCTTAAAGAAGCTGTAAATATAATAAGGATTATCTGAGTGATGGAGGAGTCAACATTCAAAGAGTCATCATCACTCCCTAGGAACTTAAAGGTAGCTCTTCTTAGACCAGAGACCTTTCTACTTATTATATGCACTTGGTGTGTAATATTTATGAGTATAAATATAGGCGATGTGATTGATGATGCCTATATTTCCTTCAGATATGCGAGGAATCTGGTGGAGGGCAAGGGGTTAATCTTCAACGTCGGCGAGATCGTGGAGGGTTACACTAATTTCCTGTGGGTTATCATCATATCGCTTTTTATTAAGCTGGGATTTGATCCTGGCTATATTTCCCAGGTCTTAGGGATAATTTTCAACGCCTGCACGATATTAATAACTTACAAGCTAGGGGAGCTAATAACCGGGGAAAGAAATCATTGGAATCTAATCTCGACTGCTCTCCTAGCTATCAACGTGCCCTTTATAGTATGGGCTATCGAGGGGATGGAGACCTCTCTCTTCACCTTCTTAGTCGTATTTAGCATCTATCTATACATCAGGGAAGATAAGAAGGATGGATACTCTTTTCCCTTTTCGGCTATCATTTGCGCTTTAGCTGCAATGACACGCCCTGATGGGATTCTGGTATTCGTAACCCTCTTTATATATAA
Source organism: uncultured bacterium (assembly GCA_964609495.1). Lineage (GTDB taxonomy): Bacteria > CAZSTA01 > CAZSTA01 > CAZSTA01 > CAZSTA01 > CAZSTA01. Next base: position 11,944 of record CAZSTA010000035.1, read on the forward strand.
GATCTCGACTATCTTGACGAGAAAGGATAAGTTGAACAAGAGGGATATAATTTTTCCTCTTGTATTCATAATCGTTTATGGAACATACTTCCTATGGCGATATAGTTATTATGGCTATCTACTGCCCAACACTTTTTATGCCAAAGCCAGAAGAGGCTTCGATATAGAGATTTACAAGCAAGGATGGACTTATATATATAAATACTTCACCACGGGAAAGATATATAGGACTTCCCCGTGGGAGTGGAAATTGATCATCTTATCTCTGGTTCTCGTCTTGAGAAGATGGAGAAAATACTATTCAATTATCATAGTCTTCATAGGGTTATATTCCCTTTTCATCATCTATGCAGGTGGCGATTGGATGGCCGATTTCAGGTTTCTAGTTCCTATAATACCCCTTATTTGCTTTGTGATTCAGGAAGGGATGCGGAATTTATCATCGCTCCTAAAGGAACTTGAGAAAGTCAGGGAGGGGCTTCGATATTCCGCGATCTTAATACTGATAGCTCTCATTATATTCCCCAATCTTATGACTCTATATAGGTATCAGCGTTCCGAAGGATGGCAGAGATTACATCGAGCCCACTCATTGATCTATATGCCTTTGGTAAAATGGACCTCCGAGAATGTGAACGAGCATCAAGCGATATCTGTAAGCGATGTCGGATATATCGGATATTATACCGAAGCTGTAGTGATAGAGAGTACTTGGGGTTTGACCGACGAATATATAGCTCACTCAAATTTTCCCCGCACTAATCTCGGCGTTCTTTTCGGAGATATAAACTACATTATCTTAAGAGCTCCGGAGTATGTATTTTGTAGGTTTTATAGGGATCGAAATAATGTCTTGAGAGGACCTTCACCTATGGATGAGACGATCCTGAATGGCGAGAATAGAGATATATTTTATCAACACTATCATCAACTCGAAGGGGTATCAGTAGGCAGTTATATAATCTATAAGCGAAATGATCTTGATTAGCAGATGAATACAGTAGAGGCAGATATCATTGATTTAATTTCTCTTCGATAAGATTTCTGAAATATTTCAGCTCTTTATTATCTGGATCAAGGCTCAATGCCTTCTCGAACACCTCTAAAGCCTCTTGGAATCTTCCTTCCTTCTCATAAGCTACTCCCAGATGTTTGTAGGCCTCTATATATACATTATGAGCTAAACCATTTTCCACTTCCTCCTCATTGGCAAGAACAGCCCTCTTCAAAGGTTCGATAGCTTTAGCATAATCTCCAGCCTGATAATACTTATAACCCTCATCGAAGTTCTCAACCGCCTCCTTGGTGTATTTCTTATACTTCTCTATCCGGGCTAGCATATATTGTGCTCCTCTAGTCATCTCTTGATCGGGAGGAGGATCGAATTGTAAAACTTTTTGTAATAACTTCTCCGCTTTATCAAATTCATCGAGTTCATAGTTCGATCTTGCTAACCAGTAGGGATATAATATTTTGCAGGGAACAAGTCTCTCTGCCTTTTCGAAGTCCTCTTTAGCTGATTCAAAGTTCCCCATCTCGTAATTATTGTATCCTCGCAAATAGAGGCTCTCTGCCTCTCTTATAGCTTGATCAGATGGAAGGGAAATATTTATTTCCTCTGCTTTCCCTTCAACGAGGGATACTGAACCTCTCCAACTCCCACATCTCCCTTCCAAGCTTATATCATATTCTCCCACCAGCATGCCTTTTATCGATAAGGGGGTCTCACCTTTCAATTCCCCATCCAGATACACTTTCGCCCCTTCAGGATTGGACTTAATAACTATATCCCCAACTTTTCCCAAAGGGAGAATTAGGTTTATTGTTCGTTTGAAGGGGACTCCTATATTTTGGGCTGATGATATGAAATCGCCAGAAGATCCAGAATTGTCAGGGGGTAAGAGTTTCCACGAATCACTTGTAGCTAAATACCAAAAATCACCTATAATTAGCCACCAAGTCTTTTCCAATTTGCTTTTAGTCAGTCGAAGAGTATATTCACCTTGCTTTATATCATCTATATCGAGGGGAGTTTTCCCCTCAAACTTCTCGTTGAGATATACCTCTGCTCCTGTTGGCTTAGATTCCACTCTTAAGAGTCTCTCAGTCTTTTCGGGAGAGGGAACTGAAGTGAGTTCTTCAGTCTCACCGCATATCTGCCATATCCTCCTCAAGGTGGTAGCTATCAGCTCTGGGATACCTCTCCTAATTTCGCATACCTTACCCCCTCTATCTATAACGAGCATATAAGGGACAGTTATAATATTCCCTTGATATGTATAAGCTAACACCCTCTCCTCATCAGTTATCGTGGGGAAATTAAGATTATCCTTAGCAAAGGTCTTCGCTCTGGAGATATTATCTCCGAAGTCCTCATTGACCGATATTACCTTTACTTGCTCTCTTTTTTCTTGATAGAATCTTTCTAACTCCTTCAGTTCCTCTTGACATTCCTCCATATCTATTACCCAGAAATATAAGATGATTAGATCTCCCTCATAGGCAGAGATACTGATATTATTCCCTTCTATATCTTTTGCGCTGAAATCTGCCGCTTCGTCTCCCTTTTCTAAAGCTAGCACTGGTTTAAAGATAGTAAAGCAGATTATCATCAGAGCCAGAAAAATAACTTTTCTCAGCATATCGATCTCCTCTTACTCGATGAGGGGTTCTGAACCGCAATTCTTCTCATAAATTATACCTTAAATTACAGAACTCGTCAAGCTAAACTCAGGATGAAGATAAATATAGAATAAGATGCTGAATTCATTAGGGAACCGTTGTTACGAATTTATTCTTATCATAATGGCAGAGGAGTTGGATCAGCTTCCGTCCAGTAAGCATAACCGTTGGCACCCCACCGGGCGGCTGAACCCACTGACCAACCATATATAAATTTAACAGACCTGGTAAAGTTTTATCCATAACTCTGCTCATCACCTTCAAAGTCGGAAACCAACCCTCGTAGGCGCCTTTGTGGTTGAGAGTATAACGCCACGTAGTGTATGGAGTAGCTACATCTTTCATCTCTACCTGAAGCGAGATATCTGGATACCTCGCCTCCAATCTCCTTAACACCTCTCCCGCGATTCTCAATTTCTCCTGTTTATATTGAGCCTCATCCTCACGCTGTTTTGCCCACCAATCGAAGTCGGATTCAAAGAATGCTTGAACGACCGTCTTCCCCGCCTCTGCTAATGTCGGATCGTAATTGAAGATGCGGACTCCCATCTTGCTGATCATCTCCTCGCCCACGGGGATAGGCTCTTTCAAGTAGATCATTTTAGAGTGAGCGGAATTCGGAAACTCACGATTGACCCCAAAGCTAACCATAACTAGCCCAGGGAGCATCTTCAGATTTTGGTAACACTCCTCTATATCGCTATCTATATACTTGCCTCCCAACATCTCGAAGATAGTTGAGTATCCATCCGCCGCAGAGACCACTATATCCGAATGATGTTCACTCCCATCTGCTAAGCGAATCCCCACCGCCTTGTCATCCTCGATGATAATCTCCTCGACTTTAGCTTTGTATTGAACCTCACCACCTAATTCCCGATATCGTTTTTCTACTGAGAGGGGGATTTGAAGTGAGCCGCCTTCGGGCAATCCGCATTGTCCCGAGGTGATTTGAGCGAGGGTGATAAAGAGAGGAAGAGCTGGCATTTCAGATGGGAATATTCCCAGCAACGCCTTGCGCAGCCATTGAGATTCAAACCTCTCGAGGTAATCCCCGACGGTGAGCTTCGCATATTTTCGGATATATTTAAGCATTGATCTCATCTGCCACATCATTTTCACATTACCGAGCGGACCCATAAGCTGTTGGGGTTTTCCCAAGGGAGTGGAGAATCTCTCGCCAGCCCGGATTATCTTGATCATCTCCTCAATATTATTGCCGTCATCAGGCGAGATCTCCTTCATATCGCGCTCTAGCTTCTCCAGATCTTTGCCTATCTCAAGGATTTGACCAGTTGCCTCATCCTCGACTGTGATATAATGTTCTAACTCAAAAAAGCGGACCTCTCTTATAATCCCTAGCTCCTCATACATTCTAAAATAGGGGTGAGATGGTTTAGTCCCAACGAGCCAGCGAATCGCTCCATCGATGGTATATCCTCTCCTCTCCCAAGCGGTGCATACTCCTCCAGGGGAATGGTGATATTCGAATATCTTAGCTCGATAGCCATTCATCTGGGCATAAACGCCAGTAGCAAGTCCAGCTAAACCTGCTCCAATAATAATAATGGATTTACCGCTTCCCATCTTATCTTCTCCCCTCCCTAGCTATCTCTTTATAGACAAGGAGATATTGAAACTTTTTCGAAACTACTTAATTATAGCCAATAAAGCTTGAGGAGTCAAGATAAGTCTGGAGGTTCTTCAAATTTTCATATTCTACGATACAAAAGAATCTTGACAGTAGGTTTAAAATATGATACGATCAATTGGATGATTATCTCTTAATAAGCTGTAATTTAGATATGGGAGGTTTTTCTATATATGCGTCATAAAGAGGATCTAAGACGAAAACTACTTGCTATAGACGGAAGGGGATATAAGGCTTATAAGGATATAAGAGGGGAATACGATTTCGCTGATTTTCAGTTATTTATAGATCACGTGCAGGGAGACCCCTTTGCCTCTCCCTCTATGCTTCGCGCTAGAGTCCCTCAAAAGCTCGCTAACTTTCCTTCGACGCTATTTTCTAATAAGGATAGGAGAATCGCTTGCGAGGATTACCTAATCAGAACTTTCGATAAAGCTATCCGCAGGGTAGTAGAGGGGAGAAGAGGATCGGGTAAGAGTGGGCTGATCGCGATAGATCGAGGCGGACAGGAGGTATTGGAGAGAACCGCTATGGTAGTTGATAAGGAGATGGTAGAGGCTCGTTTTGTAATGGGACTTCCGGCCGCGGGAAGAAGAGTTTTGGGTAGGCAGGCGATAGATATGTTCTTCTCGGAACTTCCCCAGATAGTAAAAGAGTCTCTGTTCTATAGAACTTTAGACTCCAGAGATTTAGAAAATTATGTAAACATAGTTGAGGATCAAGCCTACCTACGTCGTCAACTTCCCAAGAATAAGCTAGTAGCGTTTATAGCTAACAACTCCGTTCTGCCAAGGAGAAGTGGAGTTGATGATCGTCCTCTTCCTCGCCCTCAAGCGATACCTTTCGTATCTCCACCTGAGCTAGAGGTCACCTTTGAGTTGCCCAATCGAGGCTCGATCTCGGGGATGGGAATCCCTGAGGGGGTTACTTTGATCGTAGGAGGAGGATATCACGGCAAATCGACTTTGCTCAAGGCTATCGAACGAGGGGTATATAATCACCTACCAGGGGATGGGAGAGAGTTCGCGGTTGCTATTCCCGAGGCGGTTAAGATCAGAGCTGAGGATGGAAGAAGGGTTGAGAAGGTCAATATAAGTCCCTTTATCCAGAATTTGCCCTATGGCGAGGATACTTCTCGTTTCTCAACCGATAACGCTAGTGGAAGCACCTCCCAGGCTTCCAATATAATAGAAGCCTTGGAGGTAGGAGCTAAATTGTTGTTGATCGATGAGGATACTTCGGCGACCAATTTTATGATCAGGGATGTCCGAATGCAGAAGTTAGTAGCTAGGGATAAGGAGCCGATCACTCCTTTTATCGATAAGGTAAAGCTTCTCTACAGAGATCTAGGGGTATCGAGCATCATCATCTTAGGAGGCTCTGGGGATTACTTCGATGTAGCTGATACTATACTGATGATGAACGAGTATGAACCTTATGAGGTCACCGATAAAGCCAGGGAGATCGCAGAGGAGTATCAAACACATCGGCAGGCAGAAGGAGGAGCTAATTTCGGGGAGGTGACTCCTCGCATCCCTATTCCAAATAGTCTTAATCCCAGCAGGGGAAGAAGGGATAAGGTGCAGGCGAAGGGACTCAATACGATCCTCTTTGGGCGAGATGCTATAGATCTTCAATATGTGCCACAGATAGTCGATTATAGTCAGACTAGAGCTATAGGAAGTGCCATATATTACGCCTTAGATAGATATATAGATGGACATAAGGTCCTAAAACAGATAGTTACTGAGATTATGAGTGATATAGAGACAAGGGGATTGGATATCCTATCTCCCTTCAAAGGACAGCATCCGGGAGATTATGCTAAACCTCGCCCCTTTGAGATCGCCACCGCGATAAATAGACTTAGGACTTTGAGGGTTAAGCAGAAATTATAGGAAGTAGAAGATGAGGAAATCTGTTAAGATTCCTCTCTTTTTCCAGAGGATTTTATGTAAAGGTCGAATAAGTTTATGTAAACTTTTAATAGATCTAAGTCTGATCGGAAAACATATTCCCTGTTCCTCATCTGTTCTAATTTGCTTTATCTGGAGCGGAACGACGAGCGAGTTCCCCCCGCGGCACCTGGAAGTAAGCCCAGAAGAGCAGTGCCCCACCTGCTGTCAAACCTGCACCTGTCAAGAAGAGGCTACGGTAACCCAGAGCTGTGATCATATAGCCACCCCCGAAAGCCATTGTTGACCAGCTCAGTCCCAATGCCATATTGGCAGCGCCAGATATAACCGTCCGCCAGCCCGGAGATACGCTCTCCTGCTGGTAGACAGTGAAAGCCGCGCCTGTGATTGAAGCCAGGGCGAAGATGCCTATGAAACTGAGACCCGCGGCTTCCCAGTGAGGGATGAGCGCCAGTGGCAGCATGCTGAGAGCCATACCTATCGTCCCCAAAACGACAGTGCGACTCTTGCCCCAGCGCGCCATCAGGAGAGGTGCGGTTAGGGCTGCCAGCCCAGCCAGCAGTTGGCTAGAGGCCATCAGCGTGCCGATAAGGGATGTGGACACGTGCAGGCTAGCGTCTAGGTAGACGTTAAAGAAGGTTCGAGTGGCTCCCTCTCCTGCCACCCGGAGCAGCATAACCAATGACATAATAGCAATCAGACCAAAAGGGGCCCGCCGGCCTATCTCCTCAGCCACAGTTCCCTGTGCCTGTCCAGCACTACCCTCACGCGTGGCTAGCATTGCCAGCACAGCGGGGATGAGCAGCACACCAGTAATCAACAGTGGGTAGCGGTAGGGCGCCGGCTGGTCCAGAGAGACGTCTAGGGTCGTGGCAAAGAGTCTTGGTAGCAGACCACCAACCAGGTTGCCGGCAAATCCGCCCAGGGGCATAAGCGCCATCTGCACCGAAAAGGCATAATTGCGCTCCTCCAAGCCGGTCGCGCCCATCAAGAACGGGAAGCCGTTGACCATGTACAAAGCTGCGCCAAGCCCGCTGAGCGAATAGGTAGTCAACAGCCATACCGATCGCAGTGCAATCGGTATGAACTCGACCAGGGGGGGTAACCCATAACCCGCCACCATCAGGCTCAGACCCACGATCATTATGCGACGGCTACCCCAGCGTCGGCCTAGCGCACCAGCAGGTAGGCCAAAGACAGCAAGAGCAAGTAGAGCAGCCGCGTTGACCAAGCCGATGAATTCTGGACCGTAGCCCAGTCTCAGCAGGTAGAGATTGAACAGCACGACATAGATGCCAAAGTAGCAGAACCCATTCAGCGCCGCGGTAATCAGAAGCAAGCGCACGTCACGGCTGAACAGACGCAGAGCGCGCAGATAGGTAGTAATCATCTCAGAACCTCCTTTTTAGAGTAGATTGTCGGAGATTAAATTATACACCTTTGGAATCTACTGAAAATGATATATCTGCTAAGCACGATGAAGTCAAGAGAATAAAAAAACACCACCCGCGAATATAGCGGTGGCTGGTTTCACTATTGGCTAACTTATAGTCCAAGTAACCACATACAGGCTATAGGCTTATCGCCACCTGGATAGATATTTATTCGTCTATTTGTATTATACTTCAATTAAAGCTCAGCGTCAAGTATGTGAGAATTATTTAACACAAAAAATTATCACGCTAGTTTATCCATAGCGTTTCATCAACTCTTTAATTTATGTAAACTTAATAGCTGATAGCCTAGTTATTCTCTACTTGAGATAAGGTAAAAAAAGTCCGATAAGTCCTCTACTAAGTAAATCTTAATATATACTTGACGGCACCTACTCGATATGATATACTATAAGCAATTCTTTACCCTTAGCGGTGGCCAAAGGGAGGTCTATAAAAGATGAGATTGCTTAAAGTAACTGCGATAGTATTAGCTCTGGTATTGATAATATTCATAGCTGGATGTGAAAAAGGTGGTGGTGAAACACCTAAGAAAACTCCACTTCCCGCCCCATTCCCGTTGGTATATCAAGATAGTATAGTGAAAATTAGTTTGACTGATGGCTACACAATTGACAAAATAAAGGATTATCCCCTAAAAGAGGGAAGATACTTTGTGGTTTTGGAGCTATCGGTAGAATGCCTCTCTGATTCCTTCTCTACGTTTTTCTTTGACATAATTGATAGCCAAGACCGTGTTTATAAAGCTTCTGCTGCTACAAATGAACTTGATCAGCCAATATCATTTTTGACTCTATATCCAGGAGATAAGACAGAGGGAGGAATAGCTTTTGAGGTGCTCAAAGATGCCACGGGATTAAAGCTTAGATGCAGAGAGTATCACTACTTTCAAGATCCTATATTGTTCGACTTAGGCATATAAATAGTCTCTAAGTGGGATTATTCGGGATTGCTGACGTTAGAACCAGAAGGTGAGCTGAGCAATTGGAGGAATCTCATGGCAGCTATGTCATCCTTAGGAAAGAATCTAGTAGATTAATAAACAGGCTACTTCAACGCCCTTATTGAAGGTCAGATAAGTTAGATAAGTTTATGTAAACTTTGAATAGATCTAAGCTATAAATTTTGGGCTAAGGGATTTTAGAGGAGGATTATTTAATGTTTTCAAATGATGAATTATTCAGTTTTTTAATTAAGGGAACAGAGCGACCTTTCTCAGGATGGGATTTTTCATATATTGAAAAAACTAGAAGAATGGTAGAAGCTCCTTTAAGCTGGAGTTATGCAAGTAAGATACTAATGAAAATAAGAAAGGTAGAATCATTACTTGATATGGGGACCGGTGGTGGTGAATTTTTATCAATGTTACAGCCATTACCGAAAAACACCTATGCTACTGAAGGATATAAACCAAATGTTCCGATTGCCAGAGAGAGATTAGAACCTATTGGTGTAGAGGTAATTGAGATTAATGATGACGATAATTTACCATTTGATAATAATTATTTTGAATTGGTAATTAATCGGCATTCATCATATTCACCCCAGGAAGTTAATAGAATTCTTAAACCAAATAGTTACTTTATTACCCAGCAGGTTGGTGGACTTAATAATATAGAATTAAATAGGCTACTAGGAGCAAAAGTATATAATGAATGGAAATATTGGAATCTATCCAATGCAGTAAAAGAATTAGAAGAGACAGGAATGAAAGCTATTGGAAAAGAGGAGGACTCCTATCCCACTCGCATTTACGATGTAGGAGCTGTAGTTTATTATCTTAAAGCTATACCTTGGCAAATACCAGATTTTACAGTTGAAAAATACTTCGATCCACTCAAAAAGATATATAATAAGATTCAGAAAGACGGATATATTGATATAGGAAGCCATAGATTTTTAATAATTGCCCAAAAATAAGAGAGATTGTGAGAGATATATAAAGTCGCATAAGATATCTTATGTTAACTTTAAGGCGAATTGGATATTTGAGTACAATAACTTCTGAAACTTCTGATTTTGATATACTAAATCGCAGAGGTTAATCCTTGATCCTATTAAGAGGAGGAACTATTAATGGAGGCTAAACATAAGATCTATAATTTTATTGTCTTGATCGAACAAGATGAGGATGGCTACTATGTAGCGACTGTCCCTGCTCTTAAAAGTTGCTATACCCAAGCTAAGACCCTAGAGGAACTATATCCGAGGATCAAAGAGGTAATTGAACTCTGCCTTGAGGAAGAAGAACCGCTCTCGTTAAAGTTTATTGGAGTTCATCAAGTTGAGATCGAAGCTGATTGAATTTCTTAAAGGAAAGATTTTCTCGATTGGTATTTGAAAAAGTAGCAATTATGATAATCAGATCTGTATTAACTTTAAAAAATTTAGCTCACTCCTTGACAGTTTAAGAGGATTATGATATTATAAAGTATCATTAGGAAGTCAAATAAGGAAAGGAAGCTGTTGAATAGATGAAGGTAGTTCTAGCTTACTCAGGAGGTTTAGATACCTCGGTATGTATAAAGTGGCTACAGGAGGAGTATAAGGCAGATGTAATAACCTTTACTGCTGATCTAGGACAAGGCGATCTTCACATAGAGGATCTTAAAAGTAGAGCTCTTATTATAGGAGCAAGTCAAGTTTACATAAATGATGTAAAAGAGGAATTCGCCAGAGATTATGTGCTTCCCACTCTCCAAGCAGGAGCAGCTTATGAGGGAAAATATCTGCTAGCTACTGCCTTGTCAAGGCCGCTAATCGCCACTAAGTTGGTGGAGATCGCCCATCGTGAGAAAGCTGATGCGGTAGCGCATGGTTGCACCGGCAAAGGGAACGATCAGGTGCGCTTTGAAGTGACAGTGATGGCACTCGATCCCAAGCTAAAAGTGATAGCTCCTCTGCGAGAGTGGACGATGAAATCTCGTGAGGGAGAGATAGAATACGCTAAAGCCCATAATATCCCAATCACAAGCACCAAAGCTAAGCCCTATAGCTATGATCGTAACCTTTGGCATCTAAGTGCTGAAGCAGGTGTTTTAGAGGATCCATGGGTTGAGCCCCCTGAAGATGTCTATCAACTCACCGTATCTCCTGAGAAAGCTCCTGACAATCCCACCTATATAGAAATAGAGTTCGAAAGAGGAGTCCCGAAGAAGCTGGATGGTGAGGATATCCCCTTAGTCCCTCTCATCGAAAAGCTCAACGAACTCGGAGGGAAAAACGGGATAGGCCGCGTGGACATGGTCGAGAATAGATTAGTAGGGATCAAATCCCGCGAGATATACGAATGTCCAGCGGCAACTATTCTCTATACTGCTCATCAAGCTTTGGAGACACTTACCCTGGATAGAGGGACAATGCATTTCAAACAGGAAGTCGCAGGTAGATATGCAGAGCTGGTTTATTACGGTCTTTGGTATTCTCCTCTAAAGAAAGCCCTAGATGAGTTTGTAAAAGTTACTCAACAAAATATTACCGGGACTATTCGCTTGAAATTATATAAAGGCAATTGCCTAGTGGTGGGGAGGAAATCCCCTCTATCGTTATATGACTACTCCTTAGCTACTTACGATGAGGCTGATATCTTTGATCACCGTTCTGCTAAGGGATTCATTCAGCTATGGGGTTTACCCCTAAAGGTAGCCTCATCAATTGGGAAATAGAAATTATCTGCTGGTGGTTTCAAATTTTTATATTCATTATTAAGAGGTGTAATATGAAAGAGGCGCAAAGAATTTCTAGATTACCTATACCTTTATTCCCCACCTTGAATGCGATGAGACTCAAAGCTGAGAAAGCTGGATTAGATATAATCAACCTAGGAATAGGTAATCCTGATATGCCAACTGCTAAGCATATCAGGGATGCT
>CAZSTA010000036.1:0-23388 GCA_964609495.1 uncultured bacterium
AATTAGTCTTTAACTCCCTAGCTAAGAATATGATACCTTGATTATAAGTTCAAAGACCAAAAGGGAGGGGGAACTAGAGAGAGTAAGCTTATCTCAATGTTCCCTCTCCCCTCGTGGGAGAGGGCTAGGGTAAGGGGGAATTAGTCTTTAACTCCCTAGCGAAAAACTGATAATATGATACTCCGATTATCTGCTCAAAGACCAATAATAAATAGCCACAGATAATACTCAGTTATGAGCGGATTTAGTATCATCTGTGGCTCTCAATTCGATCTTCTCCTAATTACTTGCCCCCTTCAGTTATATACTTAAAGAACTCCGAATCCGCTGGCAGAACCAAAGTGGTATTCTCACTGATAGACTTTTGATAAGCCTCCAGAGTTCTCAGGAAGCTAAAGAATTCGGGATCTTTACCGAAAGCACTTGCGTAGGTCTCGATCGCCTTTGCATCCCCTTCTCCTCGAGTCTTCTCAGCTATCTGATAAGCATCAGCCAGGATGATCACCTTTTCCTTGTCGGTATCCGCTCTGATCTTTAAGGCTTCCTCTCTCCCCTCAGACCGGTACCTCTTAGCCTCCCGCTCCCTCTCGGTCTTCATCCTGTTGAAGATCGCTTGTTTATTCTCCGCAGGCAGATCGGCTCTTTTCACGCGAACATCTATCACCTCGATCCCATAATCCGCGGCCTTCTCGTTCGAACTTTTAGTTACGATGTCCATAATAGACACTCTCTTAGAGGATATTATCTCCGCTAGATCGTGCTTTCCTAGCTCCACGCGTAATTCGGAGTATATGATATCGTCCAAGCGAGCTTGGGCATTGAACTCGTTCCTCACTGCCTCTAGGAACTTCTTAGAATCAATTATACGCCATCGGGCGTAGTTATCAACGGACATAGTTTTCTTGTCCTTGGTGATGATTTCTGCTGGTTCAGCGTCATACTCCAACACCCTATCATCGAACATTTGCACCGATTGGATAAAGGGCAACTTAGTGTTTAAACCAGGCTTCGTAACTACCTTGACGACTCTCCCAAACTGAGTGACTACTGCTTGCTCACGTTCATCAACCGTGAAAAGGAATAGACTCAAGATTATCACCAAAGCGATCAAGATCACTACTGAAAATGATATAGCTTTAATCATCGCCTATCTCCCCTCCTTTCCGCTCTCTGCACCTTCCGAGGTTAGATCTAGAAGTTGTAATAAACTACCCTTGGAGGCAGAGGAATCGATGATGAACTTTCGGACACCAGGTAGGATACTCTCCATCGTCTCCAAGTACAGACGCTTTTCGGTGATATCTTTAGCCTTCCCATATTCAGCTAAGATCTCATTGAATCTATCCGCATCTCCTTGAGCCCTCTTTATCTTCTCCTCCTTATAGGCTTCAGCCTCTTTGATCGTCTTCTCAGCTTCACCTCTTGCCTCGGGGATGATATCGTTCTGATATCCCCTAGCCTCATTGATCAGACGGCTCCTGTCCTCCCTGGCGCTGGCAACATCCTTAAAAGCAGGGACAACCTCAACTGGAGGCGTAACATCCTGGAGCTGAACTTGCACTATAGAGATTCCCGCATTATAGGTGTCCATGATCTCCTGAAGCAATTCCTTAGTTTCCCTCTGAATATCAGCCTTACCAGTTGTTAGAGCCTCATCGATAGCCTTGCTCCCGATCACTTGCCTTAGAGCTGCCTCCGAAGCATCCCCTAAGGCCCCAATCACATCACGAACGTTGAAGAGATAATTGGGTGCGTTTTTGATCTTGTACTGAACGATGATCTCAGCATCAACAATATTTTCATCCCCAGTGATCATCAGGGACTCCTCGGGGCGATCTATATACCTGGCTGGTGGCCCAGGATCGATAGTTCTAAAACCCAACTCGATCCTCTTGATCTCCTCCACCTTGGGAGCATTAACCACCCCGATAGGACGAGGCCAACGCCAATGGAGACCAGGTCCCACCTCGCTCGAAAATCTTCCGAAGATCCTGATAACCCCTCTTTCCGCAGGGGCAACGGTATAGAAGCCAGAGCCTAGCCACAGCGCGAGGATAATGATCAGAGCGACAACTATCAGTGAGCCCCCGACCTGAAGAAAACTCAGTGAAAATCTGCCTCCTCCATTATCACCACCATTGCCCTTCATTGGAGTTATATCTCTTAATGACAATTTTAACTACCTCCTTTCCTTTACAATAGGAATATTTTATCTCCGAATTGCTGATCAGCGTTCCTCTCTAATATATGTTATTTAAAGTGAAAAGTGTCAAAAAGATCGAAGTGATTATAGCTATCTTAACACAAATGGATACAATTGTCAAGAATATTATCGAGGGCGGTAAGCATGTAAAATCTGGGATCTAAGATCTAATTTACTTTGTATTACACCCTCCCCCTCTCCCCTCGTGGGAGAGGGGGAGGGTGAGGGGGAGTTATAACTCGATCTGAAATCATCACGAAGTAAAGACTTTTTGATCCCCGATTCTATATGCTTCCATCGAGGGCGTAAGCATGTTGTTCACATGCTTACTTAAGAAAATAGATATAAAATTTGATATCTATCTGTCTTTGTCTATACCTCTTTATCCTGTAAAGTTCTCAATTTATGTGCATCCATAATCTCACAAAGGGTGGAATATTATCTGAAAATGTAGTATAATAACTATAGTTCCGGATTTTTTTTGGTAGGGTGTATGTGTAGCACAGATCCTATAAGATCTCGCATAAATGCTGGATTTTTCAAAAATCTGCGGAAGTATAGTATAATAAGATAAGTGGATTTCATTAAAAAGAGGGTTGACTATAGAGCATAAATTTTATATACTTGTTTAAGAAAGTCAGATTTAAGGGAGGATATGCTTCTATTAAGAAATAATAAGAGAAGCTATCCCGAACCCTAGAAACTTATCATCCTCCCTACAATAACGTCCTAGCTGGACGAAAAGAAACTCGTGATAGAGATAGGAGAGCTTCTCACTTACCACCGACAAGCGACTAATTGCTAGGAGAGCTGATGAGCGACTAAAAGAGATTTGCTCTCAAGTTCCTCTAATCTGTGAGTATCTGAATATCACGGGGATCAAGGGAAAATTAGGTGGATTGATTTATATAAGGGGGAAGTCCGGTGGTTGGACAAAGAATAGGCCATTACGAAATATTGGAGTTAATCGGTAAAGGCGGGATGGGAGCAGTATATAAAGCTAGAGATAATATGCTGGATAGGATCGTAGCTATAAAGATGTTGCATGAATATAGCCTTGAGGATCAGGAGAATGTAGAGCGCCTTCACCGAGAGGCTCGAGCGGCGGCTAGGTTAAATCACCTTAATATAGTGACCATATACGAGATTGGGGAAGATGACGAACGATACTATATCGTTATGGAGTATGTAGATGGTATAGATCTCAAGGAGATGATAAAGAAGAGCAATATTTTACCAATTGAGCAGGCCTTGAATATCAGTATTCAGGTCTGTCAGGCTCTTGACAATGCTCATAGAAAGGGAGTAGTCCACCGTGATATCAAGTCCACTAATATTCTGGTAAATAAGGAAGGGATAGTCAAAGTGACAGATTTTGGACTGGCTCGAATAGTGGATGCTCCTACTATCACTAGAGCTGGGTTTATTATGGGAACTATAGGCTATATGTCTCCTGAGCAGGTATTAGGAAAATCAGTTGATGCTAGAAGTGATATATACTCTGCAGGAATAATTATTTATGAATCGCTCTCCGGGAATCTTCCTTTTGCTAGAAGTAATATAGCGGCTGCTATCTATGCGCGTTTGAATGAAGTTCCTAAAAACCTCAGAGAAATTAATCCTTATGTTCCTCCTGCTCTAGAGAAAATTATATTTAAAGCAATAGAGAGGGATGTCAACAACAGATATCAGCGGATAGATGATATGCTCAGAGATCTCAAATACGTCAGAAATAGCCTAAGAGGTGAAGCTAAATATCTCTTGGGAGAAGAGGGTTATCCACCTTATCCTCCTCCAGAAGGGATATTCGAGGAGGATAAATTATCACAGGATAGGGCGAGCACTGATAAATTTTCTATATCAGCTATTGAGGAAGCAGAGGATGAGAGTATTGTTACCTCTCTGCTTAAAGCTTTGAAGGATGAAGATAGCTTTAAGCGGAGCAACGCGGCTGAGCTTTTGGGAGATGAAGGTGATAAGCGAGCGATCGACCCTCTTATCGAGGCTTTAAAAGATGAGGATAGTTTGGTGAGATGGTTTGCCGCTAAATCCTTGGGGAAACTCAAAGCGAAGAAGGCCGCTAAAGCTTTGTTAAAAGTGGTATTGGAGGATGAGGACGACTTTGTATCTAAATGCGCAGCCGAGGCCCTGGAGAAGATCGGTAACAAAGATATTATCCCTCCCTTAAAGAAGTCTCTGGAAAATGATGATAGTTCAAAGCGCCAGATTTCGGCTTATATTTTGGGCAGGATCGGAGATGAGGAAGTGGTAGATCTTCTGATAAATTCTGCTAGGCACGATGAGGATAGGGAGGTGCGAGGAGCAGCAGTTGATGGTTTGGGGAATATAAGGAGTGATAAGAGCTTAGAACCACTAGTTCAGATTACGATGAGTGATAAAGACGAAGCGGTCAGGGAGAGAGCCGCGCTTGCTATCGCTTCTATCGGGAATAAAGCTATAGATATCTTAGTTAAGATGCTTAAAGACTATCGAGCTGAGATAAGAGCGGAAGCAATAAGAACCTTAGAGAGATTGGGAACAGCAGAAACGGTAAAACCCCTGATAGATGTGCTGAACGATAGAAATAGTTTTGTCAAACGAAGAGCGATCATCGCTTTGGGAAGTGTTGGCGATCCGAGAGCACTAACTCCTCTTCGGGAGCTATTAAGAGATCTTGATATGCAAACTTTGGCGGGCAGGGCTATTGAAAGAATAAGGAGCCGCTTCGATCGCCAATGATACGAGCTTCTAAAGGGATCGATAAGCGAGAGGAAATCAGATTGATCTCCTCTTCGATTATATCACGTTATAAAATCATGTCAAGAAAATCCCGAGGCTTGCCTCGGGGAGCGTCACACTACTATAAGAGTGTCAAGGATAAATCCCTAATTCAATATAAGACAACTTGGTATATCCTCGTTGCCTTTGCTGTTGTCAACCAGCGAAATGTTGAGGGTCTCAAGGTCCGCCGACAAGCTGGTGATTTCAGTCGTCAGTAGTTGACATAAGTTTATGGAAGCAGAGGGGATGAAGTGTAATAACTTTATCCCCTTATATTTTTTATTATCATAAGATAAAGCTAACTATATTAGTCAATAAATTTATTGACAATGGTGATAATATGTGTTATAATCCGTTCGAGATTCTTATATAAGTTCAAATTCAAGGAGGAGAAGATAATGGACTTAAAAGAGATCACTCTTAAAGTGGAAGGTATGACTTGTGATCATTGCGTTAGAAGAGTAACTAAAGGTCTTACTCAGATAGATGGGATATCTGAGGTCGAGGTAAGTTTGGAGGATAAACAGGCGAAGTTCAAATATGATCCTTCTCTCGTTGCTATGAACGACGTTATAGCTAAGATCAACGATTTGGGATACGAAGCTAGCTTATAGATCAATCTATCTTAGACTATCAGATTCCTGAGTAGTTATAGACTATGAAGTATTGTCAACAGAAGGAGAACAATCGTAATGCGCAAAATTGGGTTTATAGTTCTTCTGGTACTCCTATCTCAAGGAGTGATATACACTACTGAAGGGGCAGAGCAAGATTCGATCTGTATCTATGTATTTTACTCCGAGGATTGTGAGCATTGTCAAATAATCAATAAGGAGTTCCTACCTCCTATCTTAGAGAAATATGGCTCTAAATTGAAGGTGGAATATTTCGAGGTAAGCGATGTCAAAAACTATGACCTTATGCTTAAGTTCGAGAAGAAACATGGCATAACTGGGGAGGAATTTCCAGAGATAATTATCGGCGATTACCTTCTTGATGGCGAGGGAAAGATCAGAGCCAAGCTGGAGAAGATCATAGAGGAGTATCTAGCTAAAGGGGTGGATTGTCCTTCTCTAGCGGAGGAAGAGATGGGCGAAGCTAAGGAAGAGAACTTGATATATATGGCTTTCTTCACCATGCCTGGTTGTTCACAATGCGATCGAACTGAGGTTATGATCTCCCATTTGGAGAGGAAATATTCCGCTCTAAAGGTCGCCAAATTCGTCTCAACGGATAAGGAACATAGGAAGCTATTTGAGGCGATGTGCAGATTATATGATATTCCTGAGGAGGCGGGGGTGCCTGCGATCTTCATAGGAGAAGATCACCTGCTTGGGGGAGAGGTGAGGGATGAGATGCTCGATTCCCTAATTCAAAAGTATTTGCCAACAGGAGCACCACCTCGTTGGGAGGAAGCTGAGAGGTTAGAAGAACAAGCTCAGGAAAATATATTGGAGAGATTTAAATCCTTTGGACCTTTAACGATAGTTGTAGCAGGATTGATCGATGGAGTGAATCCATGCGCTTTTGCCACGATAATCTTCTTCATCACCTACTTGACTTTTCTAGGACGAAAGGGAAAAGAGATATTATTGGTGGGTGTCTCCTTCACCATAGCAGTATTCATAACTTATCTTCTGATAGGATTAGGGGTTTTGAAATTTTTTCAATCGCTTCCCTTCTTCCCTCTAATAAGAAATATAATTTATGGGATCATAGCTGTTATAGCGTTGGGATTAGGTATATTTAGCTTATATGACTATTACAAATTCAAGAAGCATAGAATCGAGGAGATGACTCTCCAACTCCCTCGATTTATAAAGAAGAGGATTCACAAGACTGTAAATAGCACGATGAAGGAAGAAGCCAGGATGAGGAATCACATAGTCGCCGCTTTCGTAGCAGGTTTTTTCATCTCAATATTGGAATCTGTATGCACTGGTCAAATATATCTTCCCACCATCCTCTTCGTGTTAGGAGTTCCAAAGTTAAAGACTTATGCCTTTCTATATTTAATCCTATATAATCTGATGTTCATTCTCCCCCTAGTGATAATCTTCGTCCTCGCTTTTTGGGGGACTAGCTCTCAGCAATTCTCTGAAGTATTAAGGCGCCATATAGGTAAAGTTAAACTGGCAACAGCAACTCTATTCTTCGCTTTGGCGGCTTTTCTAATATCAACTATAGGGTAATGAAGAGGTGAGAAGAGAGGAGCAAGTAAGAAGTAATGGCTAATTTTTTACCAGTTGTAATATTTGTTAGCATTGAACTCATTCCCAATCTATAGATCACGATCTCCGCCGATACTTGCATTCGATAGATGGCTAAAAATCATCCACTACTTATTCGAGTCGATCGAGATTACTTTAAGACCAAAAACTAAATCTAATTTCAAGAAAAGTCGGTCAAATAAAGCCTCTTGGAGATAGCTCCAAGGGGCTTTTTATTTTGCTTCTAGTTTTGGCATACCACTTGCAGTAATAAATAGTGAAAATTGAAGTTAGACAAAATTACTTGAGTAAAGACTGTAGAAATGGTTTGTCATTCGGTGATAGCGTATATGATGCAGAAAAGGAGGTAATTAAATATGAAAAAGATAAAATTAAACGCGTTGGTTGATATCTCTGCTTTCTTCGCCTCTTTGGTTTCCATTTTTTCTGGGATTGTCCTATGGCAAGTTTTACCTAGTGGAGCTGGTTTCCGAGGAGGGAGAGGGCTATTAACTGATAGATTTTTCCTAGGGTTAACTCGTCACGATTGGATAGACGTTCATAACATCTCAAGCTTGATCTTTGTCATACTCGTCGCCTACCATCTCATTTTACACTGGAACTGGATCAAGAATTTGCCAAATTACTTAACAAGGAAGGAGGTGATATAAAGTGAAAAGACAAATTTTAATTCTAAGTGCGATCGCTTTACTCATAGGAGGAGTAGCGATCGGAGCTTTAGCCTACGATCCTGAGACTGCGGAGACGATAACTGGTAAAGTTAAGGAGCTAAACATCCAGCCACCTCACCCCTACTTCGTAGTTGAGACAGATGCGGGAGAGGTAATTGAAGTAGAAGTTGGCCCAATGCGGCATTGGGATTTAGAGCTAAAGGTTGGAGATACCGTCGAATTAAAGGGTGAGAAGTGGTATAGAGAGGTTGCAGGAGAGAAAGAGATCGAATTTCGTCCCTACGAAGTTAAGGTAGGAGATAAGACTCTTCAGTTCTTCAACGAATCTGGTTCTCCAACGTGGGCTGGTGATCGCCAAGGCAGATTATTCCAAGAGCATAAAAACTCTGATAATCGCCAGGGCAGATTGTCCCAGGATTGCGAATGTTCTGGTAGTCGACAGGGCAGATTATTCCAGGAGCGTGAAAACTCTGATAATCGCCAGGGCAAATCATCTCAAGAGCGTAAAGATTCTGGATCTAGAGGTCGCTTCCATCAGGGACCTAATGCTCAATGACACCATCACTGCTGGAGATTTTAATAGAGTGTCCATCTTCCCCTGGTTCCCCTTCCTCAAGGAGAGGAACCAGGGGATTTTATTTTGAGCAGATTTAAGTAGGTTCAAGTAGATATTTTGTTAATCTCGACTGTAGATCTCATCCCTTCCCTTCTTCTTCAAGGAGGGAGACGAGGGAATTTTGTTTTATTCAGATTTTAAAACTTTCTCCGAAGTATTGTAAATATGTGGAAAATAAGGGATAATAAGAACAAATGATCTAAAACTTCCGGGAAATCACCTCAAATTTTTGGTATAATAAGATATTAAGATGAAAAACAGGGTAAGGAAAAAGTCATATTTACCTATAGCCGCGCTTGTGATCGCGATGCTCATCCTAGCTACGACCTTAACTATTAATACTTATTATGGTATTAATAGGGAGAGGCACAATATGTTCGCTCTTTTGGAAAATAAAGGGATAACATTAGCTTTATCCCTAGAGGCTAGCACTAGAGCAGGGCGATGGCTCGATTATGACAATCTGCAAAGCCTAGTCTCCGAGGCGAGCAAAGATGAGGATGTAGCTTATATAGGATTGCTAGACGGTAAGAGAGAGGTAGTAGTTCATAGCGATCCAGAGCAGATAGGAAAAGTTATATCGAGCGAGGTTATAGCTCAAGTTTTATCTAAAGGTGAGACGCTTGCTGGTATAGTTACTGATGATGGTAGGAAGATATTCGAGGTTATAAGACCGTTTCACCTCGCTGGGGCTAATCAACATGGTATGATGGGAAGAGGGCGAGCGGTCAGAGTTCCTTCTGAAGATGAATATAACATCCCCGAGATCATCATAATCGGGTTAAATACGGGCAAAATTTATACAGCGGTAGTTGGAGCACGTAATCAGGCGATCTTAGTGTCTTTGGTGCTTCTATTAACCGGTGGCTTAGGGATTTATCTAATCTTAGTTACCCAGAGCTATAATCTAGTGGATAGAGCCTTAAAGAATATGCGGAGTTATACGAAGAGCGTTCTGGAAAGTATGCAAAACGGCGTCATATCGGTAGATGAGGAAGGACGAATCGTTACCTTTAATAGATCTGCTGAGAGGATATATGGTTTTCGAGAGAGCGATATAAGGGGTAAACCCTTCAGTGAGATATTCAAAATCGAAAGTGGCGATAATGGTCAAAAACAAAGCTTATTAGATACTTTACACCTAGGAAAGATCTATACAGATCAGGAGCTATGGTGCTATGATAAAGATGGACATAAACTACCGGTGAGTATAAATACCTCTTTAGTCAAAGATGAGGAGGGGCGAAATATAGGGGCGGTAGGGGTCTTCAGAGATTTGAGGGAGATTAAAGCCCTGCAGGAGAGATTGAGAAGAGCAGATCGCTTAGCGGCAATCGGTAGATTGGCATCAGGGATAGCCCATGAGATTCGTAATCCTTTAGGTTCAATCAAGGGTTTCGCTCAGATATTGAAGGGTAAATTAAGCTCCGATGAGAAGAACGAAAAATATATTGATATAATAGTAAAGGAGACGGATCGTTTAAATAAAGTGGTGAGCGAACTACTCGATTTCGCTCGTCCCAAGGAGTTTAAATTAAAGCCTATAGACATTAATTCCTTGCTGAGGGATATCATAGCTCTGGTAGAACAGGATGCTAGATTACAGAATATCAAGATAGTGAAAGATTTTACTCCCTCTTTAAACTCTCTTATGCTCGATGAGGAGCAGATGAAGCAAGCTCTTCTAAATATCATTCTGAACGGACTGCAAGCTATGGACGAAGGAGGAGAACTTAGAATAACCACTGAGATTGAGGATAAGGAAGGAGGAAAATATGTCAATCTTATTATAGCTGACACCGGTGTGGGTATCGATCCCGAGAATTTGGATAAACTCTTCGATCCTTTCTTCACTACTAAAGGGAGAGGCACTGGTTTGGGATTATCCATAGCCCATAGGATAATAACGGAACATCAAGGTCTGATTGAGGTTGAGAGTCAGAGGGGAAAAGGAAGCACCTTTACGATAAAAATACCATTAAGCCCAGGTGATAATGGCTATGAAGGATAGGAATATCTTGATAGTAGATGATGAAGAGAGCATGAGGGAGTTGTTAACCGCTGTTCTGGAGGAGGAAGGATATATAACCAAGGCGGTATCGAGGGGTGAAGAGGCTCTGGAGGAGGTGGGGAAGGGAGATTTCGATTTGGTAATTATGGATATGAAGCTTCCTCGTATGAGCGGGATAGAGGCTCTGCAAGAGATAAAGGAGATCAAATCCGAACTAACGGTGGTGCTTATCACCGCTTATGCCTCGGTCGATTCCGCGGTAAAGGCGATGAAGCTAGGAGCTTATGATTATCTGACTAAGCCCTTTGATGTAGATGAATTGAAGATGTTAGTGGAGAAGATCTTCGAGCGACGCAACTTGATCGAGGAGAATATATATCTAAAACAGGAGCTTAAAGGAAGATACGAGTTCCACAATATAATCGGGCAGAGTGCGAAGATGCAGGAAGTATTCAACTTAATCGATATGGTCGCTCCCACCGTTGCCAACGTTATCATCTATGGGGAGAGCGGAACGGGAAAGGAATTGATAGCTAGGGCTATTCACGAGCATAGTCCTAGAAAGGATAAACCCTTCGTTACGGTAAACTGTACGGCTATCCCGGAAAATCTTTTAGAGAGCGAGCTTTTTGGTCATGAGAAGGGATCTTTCACCGGAGCTACCTCCAGAAGAGAAGGAAAGTTTAAATTAGCCGATGGGGGGACTATCTTTCTAGATGAAATAGGAGAGATGAGCTTAGCGATGCAACCCAAACTGCTACGAGTGTTACAGGAGAGAAAATTTGAGCGAGTAGGAGGAACGGAGGTGATAGAGGTAGATGTCAGATTAGTAGCGGCTACAAATAAGAATTTGGAAGAAGCGGTCAAGGAGGGGAAATTCCGCGAAGATCTCTTCTACCGCCTCGATGTAGTTCCTATTCATCTTCCTCCTTTAAGGGAACGGAAAGAAGATATTCCTCTGTTGGCAGAACATTTCTTGGAGAAATATAACAGATTAAACTCCCGGCAAATTAGGAAGATATCTCCCGAGGCTATGGGGTTGCTGGTGAATTATCACTGGCCGGGAAATATACGTGAGTTAGAGAATACTATCGAACGAGCAGTTATAATAGCTAGGGGAGAGACGATATTACCAGAGTATCTACCCTTGAGCGTTCAGTCATCCAGCAGGAAGAAAAGTGAGAATGAGTTAGAGGTAGGAATGTCGCTTAAGGAAGCCGAGGGGCTTTTAATTCAGAAGACCCTAGAAGAGGTAGGGGGGAACAAAAGCCAAGCCGCTAAGGTGTTAGGGATAACTAGACAGACTCTGAGGAATAAGATGAGAGAGTATGGATTAGATGGCTAGAGCTAATTCATCGTAATATAAAAAAAGTGGCAAGGTTCTTATTTCTACCCTGCCACTACACCACTTGTTAACTGTATTCTCTCCTCAACAGACTTTAGGGAGCACCAACTGCTCCTGAGGTATCATCGTAGCTGAAGTCACTGTAATACTGTAACTCGTAGGTAGCCATCCTCGCAATCAAAGTAGTTTTGTCGGGGAATGTTCCCTCATACTCTCCGAAGTAGATAACTGCCGCCGAAGATAATGCTCCGAAAGTTCCTTCGTCAGCTCCCAGCTTCGCTCTGTTCGTCAGGTTAGCATAGATAGGAACTGCGATAGCGGCGAGGATAGCGATGATCGCAACTACGATCATAAGCTCGATCAGAGTAAAACCTCTCTCGCTCCTAAACATATTTTACACCTCCTCCTTTTTATATCCTAAAAACCTCATCCATCCTCTTAAGATTTTTTTGCGATTATCTTCGCCCTTATATATACCCAAGCTCTCGAGATTTTAGACCTCACTTTCCAAAAATCTTCATATTTTTTTCAAAGGTTCTCGAAATCTCGTTCAAGCTTCTGGATTATATTATACCCAGTTGGCTTTAGTTTTAGACCTAATCTTTAGAATTTTTTGATAAATTTTTCCCGAAATCTAACAGAAAGCTCCCCAGTTCTACTGAGGAGCTGAATTTAAAGCTACAATGATAATCCCTTCGGATATCTCTAGTTGGCGATGATCCGCTAGTTAGCTGATATTTCCTCCAATTCATAGCCTTCCACATAGTTGATATAAAGCTCGACTAGATCCTGCTTCTCCACCTCCTCCTTGCTCAGTATGCTAATAAGATTTCCCTCGTTCATTATTCCCACCCTATCGGCGATCATTCTAGCTCGGAATACATCGTGGGTGGTCATCAAAATGGCTCTATTCTCCTCCCTTAATTCTCTCAATAGATCTAGGAATTCCGCACCTCCCTTGGGATCAAGGCCAGAGGTGGGCTCATCCAGCAGGATCAACTCCGCCTCCTTCATAATAGCGATCGCTATTCCTAGTCTCTGCCTCATCCCCTTAGAGAAGCTTCGCACCCTTCTCCGGAAGGATTCCTCGGGAAGACCTACCCTACCTAGGGCTCGATCGCAATCCTCTACGGTGGGATTCCTTCCCCCTAATCTGCTGAAAAATTCTAGATTCTGCCTCGCAGTGAAGTTATCATATACCCAAACGTTCTCCGAGACGTAAGCCATATATCTCTTAGCTGAAAGAGGATCTTTCACCACATCGATCCCCTTTACCTTGATAGTCCCTCCCGTAGGCTCGATAAATCCCAGAATCAACATCAGAAGCGTGGTCTTTCCCGCGCCATTCGCCCCTAGCATGGTGAAGATCTCACCTTTATTAACCGTAAGGTTCAATTTATTTGCGGCTAAAACTCCGTTATCATATCTCTTGCTCAAATCAGATATCTCTAACAATACTTTCACCTCTCTCTATCGGACATCATATCTTAGAAATGAGATATAGGACGCGATGAAAAAGAACACATTAAAGAAGATGAGCAGAATAATATCGGTCCAAACATTCCTCATATCATCAGCTAGACTCTTATCAGAATAGACGAAGGGAGGCATATCGCTTACATCCACCGTAGCAACAAGATTAGCTGGTCCCCCTTCCTTTATCTTCTTAAATGAGTACTTTATGAACTCGGCTTTGAATCTCCTAACGCTCTCCTTAAAGTGTCGCTGGCGGCTCTCATCGGTTCGCGCTAGAGCTGACACTGCACTGGCATAAGAGGCCGCGGGCGATATTCTGGCTATATTCTTAGCTATGCTCAACTGCTTGTCCAATTTCTTCTCGAATGATACCTGGATCTCCTGTTTCCTCCGACTGATATTCTCAAACATCTGATCCTGCCTGGGATTGGAGAAGATGTCAGGAGTGAAGCGGAATCCCTTCTCCTTCTGAAACTCGTATAGCCACTCTTCGTAATCATCTATCTCCTCCTGCTCCACCCTTGCTTTCTCTGTTTGTATCTGCTGAATCGAAGGTATAGGATATATCTGCTTAGCTACCACAGTGCTTAATTTGGGAATCGCTAGAACAAAGATCGCCCAGATCAGAAGTAGGGATAAGAGAGTAGTTGAAGATCTGGCAGTATTTGAGGACACGAATAACCCTATATTGAAGAATACGAATATGTAGAGGAAGGAGATGAGGAGGATGAGGCCTATTCTCATCCAATCCTCACTATTCAGGATAAAAACTGGGGATAACCTCATAATTAGAAAACCACCTAAAAGGGAGATTATAAAGGGAGTCACTAAGCTTAGATATCCCCCTATAACCTTCCCTAAGATCACATAGTCTCTGGGGAGGGCATTAGCCAACATCAAACGCAGAGTCCCTCTTTCCTTCTCTCCAGAGATAGCATCATAGGTGAATAATATCGCTAATAGACTCATAACCACCCTCACGATGAAGCTGAGATCTAGAGTTCCGAAGAGGGCAAACATAGGATTACTGTCAAATATGCTTCTCTCCCAGTCTAGATCGAAGAAGGAGGATACCCTCATAACTTTACCTATTGCTCTCTCCATACCCTCAGATATCGTGCTTAAGATCGTGGGAGGTTTATCGATCTGCACTCCTAAGAAAGCCAAAAGCAATCCCCCTATATAGCTAGTAACTGTCTTCTTATGCAGGGTCACATTATTTCGATAATCCTCTAGATCCTTTTTATATTTCTGAGTCAAGGTATAGACACTGGTAAATATTAAGACTAGGCAAAGAATGAAGGAGATTATGAATCTGAAGCTTAGAACGTTATGCATAAACTCCTTTTTAATTATCGTTCCAAACATAATATCTCACCTTTCAGGTATGCATATTCCTAATGATAGGTTGCTATATCAAATCATATCTCAAAAACGATATATAGGCGGACATAAAGAAGAGAACTCCGAAAGCGGAAAGTAAAATTATATCAAGCCATACCTCTCGCAAGCTATCCGATAATCCTTCATCCTTATAGTTGAA
The DNA here is from genome assembly GCA_964609495.1 of uncultured bacterium. GTDB lineage: Bacteria > CAZSTA01 > CAZSTA01 > CAZSTA01 > CAZSTA01 > CAZSTA01. The sequence continues at coordinate 14,878 of CAZSTA010000036.1, forward strand.
CTCGGGCAAGCCACTAACATCTATCCTTTTATTGGGATCGATTAGGGAGGTATCATAAGCCGAGTATAGGGTGGATTGATCCTTTTCCATAGTATCAAAGCAGAACTTCATAAACTCTCTCTGATAGTTACGAGCCACATTTAAGAAGTGTTGCTGATGATTGAGACCAGTGCGAGAGAGAGCCGCAAGGGAATAGGCGTAGGAAGAAGAGGGAGATATCCTGGATATATTGCGAGCGAGTTGTAACTGTTTAAACCACTTCTTCTCATAAGACTCCTCTACTTTTCTCTTTCTCTCAGTTATATTAGCGAACATCTCGTTCTGTCTTTCGCTAAAGGACATACCCGAGCCACCCATCTCGTTCCATAGCAAGAAAGCGAAGATCTCCTCCTGCTCTATCATCTGTTCCTCGGTGCGCACCTCCTGGGAGGAGGGCAGGGGAGATACTTGATCGGCGATCACCATACTTATCTTGGGGACGGCTAAGACGAATATCGCCCAGATAAGAAGGAGGGCTAAAAGAGAGGTGGCTGAATTTTTGGTTCGGGAGGAGACGAATAATCCTAAGTTGAAAAAGACGAATATATAGAGAAAGGATAGCAATACGATCAAAAGCACTCTAATCCAGTCCTCCCCAACCAATCTAAAGACCGGGGAGAAGTTCATCGCGATGAAGCCACCGATTAGAGAGACAACGAAGGGCATAAGAAGACTTAGATATCCGCCTAATACTTTACCCAAGATTATAGAGTATCGAGGAACGGCATTAGCCATTATAAGACGAAGTGTTCCCCTCTCCCGTTCGCCGGAGACCGCGTCATAAGTGAACAGTATCGCTAATAGACTCACAACGATTCGAATGATGAAGTTCAGATCCAAGGCGCCGAAGATCGAGATCATCGGATCTTCCTCAGCTAAATTTCCTCTCAAAGTGGGAGTGAAAAAGGTTGATATTCGCAGAACTTTACCGGCGAAATCCTCCATTCCCCTAGCTATAACGCTTAAGACTGTAGGACGTTTATCGACCTCTATACCGGAGAATCCCAGATAGAAGCCACTGGTATAATTCTTAACCGCCCTCTGGTGCATTACTACGCTCTTTCGATAGTTCTGCAATTCCTCTCCATAATCCTGAACAAGCGTCCAAGAACTCACCATTATTAATATGAAGCAGAGAACGAAGGATATGATGAATCTAAAACTTAACACGTTTTCCAAGAATTCCTTCTTAGCTATGATCCAGATCATATAATCCTCCCAGAGAGCTATCTCCTACTTAATCTCACGGTGAATATAGCTACTCCTATTACTAATACGATCAAAACTCCGGTCAAAATTATATTACCTGTTATCCCCGCAGGTTTGCCCAGATTTATGCGAACGGACTTTTCCTCAGATTCGACCAGTTTATTATTAACAGTGCAATTTGCCGAGACTACTAGCTCGAAGTCTCCTACTCCCTCCTCTGGAGGGGGAGTCAGGGTCATCTTCACCAGTTGTTCCTTACCTACGGGCAAGGAGTCTATCTTTTCGGGATCGAGTTCTATCTCCCATTGATAGGGAATGCTCGTTTCTATCTTAATATCTCTCAACTCCAAAGTCCCCTTATTCTTAACGCTCATCCTGATATGCGCCTTCTCACCTGGTTTGATCTGCTCGAATAAATTGGAGGCATAAAGCTCCAACTCTCCAACTCCTCGGGGAGTGAGCATTAACTCTACGTTAGTCCCTCTCAAGTTCATAAGCTCTTTAGGGACAGCCTTTCCTCTCGCTTGTAATTCAGCCGCTACCTCGACCTTTTGATCGACTACTAGAGCATAGAAAGTGATCGTATTATCTAATAGCTCCTTATCCTTGAGTTCCTCGGGAAGATAAACAACTAATGAGAGATCTTTTAGATATTCTTCCTCGGTGAACTTGGTACTGGAAAGACGAGCATTGGTCTTAGGATCTATGAAGTCGGAGGTTATATCCTCGGGAAGTCCACTAACCAGCAACTTATAAGTCCCTTCGGCGCCAGTTAGAGTCTCTATACTTATATCATAAGTAATGTCGCTTCCGAGATTCCCCTCCTGAGCGAACTGCACCGAGTTTATCCTGATATCCCCTGAGGTGGTATCTTTCAGAAGCCTAACCCTTCTCTCTATATAACTACCAAGATATTCCAATCCTATATCCAGCTCATTTACATTCTTTAATAGCTCGAAGGATAAAGTCTTCTCCTGATTATACTTAAGAGCAGGTATCCTTTGTTCATAGGGAGTAGTAATAATAACTCCGTTACTTCTTAAATAGACATAGACATTATCTATCTCATCCTCAACGGTCACCTCGTAATAAGGGGCTCCGCTTTCATAACGCCTTTCTACTTCTTTAGTATATTCCCTAGTTACGTTCTTTAGAGTGACTTCGACCATCTTCGAACCATCTTCGGATACATATCTCTTAGCACCAACTATTTCTATGTGAGGTAAGCCATCTGGTAAGAATATCCTATATTCAGCGGAAAAAACATCTGTCTTTAAGGGCATCAAGGCTATAGAAATCAGAATTATCAAATATAATTTTCCTTTCAACTTCGATTACCCCTTTTCTTGAGAAACCCGAGTTGGTAACCTAACATTAATTATACCAAATTTTATCGAGAAAATAAAGATAAAAGTCATTCTTGACTTTATAACTAAGGTGTGATATAATACAAATTAGGACTTCCTCTTTAAATTTTCGGGGAGCGCACAATGAAAATAATTTCGCTTGAGAAATTGCGCCATCTCCCGAAGATAAAGAGCGAGTCAAATACAAAATAAAAAAAGGAGGAATAGAAATGTCTTGGAAGAAAGGTGTAGTACTAATCTTATCACTCACCTTACTATTTACCTTGTTTAGCTCAGCGCTAGCTGAGGAGAAGATCAAGATGAAGTTCACCTATTGGGGTAGTGCCCTGGAGAAAAAGGTGGTCGTCGATCTGGTGGAAGACTTTATGGAGATTCATCCCGATGTCGAGATCGAGGCTATCCATATTCCTGATGCTTACACGGAAAAGATAAGCGCTATGGTAGCTGGTGGAGTAGCTCCAGATGTCGGTTATCTTGGCGAGGCAATAGCCTTAGAGTGGGCGGAGGAAGGAATAATCAAGGATTTGACCCCTTATATCGAGAGCGACCCCACCTTTGAACCTCGCCTTGAGATGGCCTGGTATTACTATGATGGAGGGAAGAAGACGCTGGCTACGAACACCGCAGTAGAGGTTATGTTATTCTGGTATAATAAGGATATGTTCGATAATGCCGGTGTAGATTATCCTCCTGCCAAGGCTGAAGAGGCTTGGACTTGGGATGAGCTTGTCGATGTAGCTAAGAAGATGACGCTCGATCGGAGTGGAAACCATCCTGATGATGAGGATTTTGATTCAACTAACGTCAAGACCTTTGGTATAAGTCCTGGCACCTGGTGGGCGCCGGTCCTGCCCTTTATCTGGAGTAACGAGGGCGCCCTATTCACTGAGGATGGAATGGATACCCTGATCGACAGCCCTGAAACCATCGAGGCTCTCCAGGGACTCGGGGATTTGATCCACAAGTATCATGTCGCTCCTACGCCAGCTCAACAAGCCAACCTACCTTCCTTCAGCATTATGCTACAGAGTCAGCAGGTAGCTATGGTAGTGGATGGACAATGGGCACTTCTTGATTTGGCTCAAGCTCGCTTCACCCTGGGAGTAGCTCCGATACCAGTATTTAAGAAACCCGTGTGTGTCGAGTTGGGCGCCCCTTCAGTTATCTTTAAATCGACCAAATATCCAGATATGTCTTGGGAGTTTTACAAGTGGCACACTAGCGCGGAGGGATGCTTACCTCTTCTCCAAAATGGTCTGTGGATGCCCCTCCAGACGAATTGGTATACCGAACCTGAACTACTGGAGAAGTGGCTCACCCCCGATGTTCATCCACCTGAGTATAAGACAGCCGTGGTGGATTACCTTCTTGGCTACGGACGTTCAGCTCCGATCTACTATCTAAGGAACTGGCCAAAGATCATAGATACTATCAATGCTGATCTGGATTCGATATGGCTTGGAGAGCAGACGGCTGAGAAGACTTGTGGCGAGTTAGCTCCGAAAGTCAAGGAGATGATGCAAGGTAGATATGATCGTTAACGATTCAGAGTCCCCGGCTGGGAGTTTCCCCACCGGGGACTCCGCTTTACAAGGATTGAGCTATGACAACAATGACTAAAGCTAGGAAAATGCGTCGCATCGGCCGGAAGGAAGCGATGTGGGGTATTATTTTCGCCCTTCCTGCTATGTTAGGTTTTCTGATCTGGACTGTGGGACCTATGCTAGCTAGCTTTGGCCTTAGTCTAACTAGATGGACTGTTGCCGGGCAACCTCAATTTACCGGGTTGGCGAACTACCGGGCTATGTTCTTTGAAGATGACCTGTTCTGGAAGTCGATCGGCGTCACTGCTTATTATGCTATTGGAAGCGTCCCCGCGGTGACCATTTCCGCTTTTCTAGTGGCGATGCTCCTGAACCAGAAGGTTAAGGCGTTAGCTACCTTCCGGACCATCTTTTATCTTCCTTCCATCGTCCCCGTGATCGCTAGTTCAGTGCTCTGGATGTGGCTCTTCAATCCCGATTTCGGACTACTGAATTTAATACTTGGGAAGTTTGGGCTTCCTCGTCTGCAATGGATATATAGTTCTCGACAGGTGATTCCTTCATTGATCATGATGAGTGGATGGGCGATGGGAAACACTATGGTGATCTTCCTAGCTGGACTGCAAGGAGTCCCTCAGTACCTCTATGAAGTAGTAGAGATCGACGGGGGGAATTGGTGGCACAAATTTCGCCACATCACTATCCCGATGATATCTCCTATTATCTTTTTCAACGTGGTGATGAACATCATCGGCAGTTTTCAGGTCTTCACCCAAGCCTATATTATGACCGACGGAGGGCCAAAAAACGCTAGCTTGTTCTATGTATTCTATCTTTATCGTAGTGCTTTCCTATACAATAAGATGGGATATGCCTGCGGTCTAGCCTGGATACTCTTCTTGATCATCTTAGCCTTTACAATAGTTGTCTTCAAATCGGCTCCCTTCTGGGTCTATTACGAAGCGGAAAGGAGGCGGTAATATGGCTTCTCAAACATCTACCCGCTCCAAAGTCGCCTGGTGGCAGAGCAAAAGTGGAACGCGGAAGGCAGGTCGAGTTGTTACCTACCTCCTATTGATCTTTGGTAGTATCGTTATGCTTATCCCTTTTGTCTGGCTGGTTCGTAGTTCGTTTATGGAGCTCGGTCAGATATTCATCATTCCTCCCGAATGGATCCCGCGTCCTTTTACTTTTATGAACTATGTGGATGCCTTCACTGCGGTGCCCTTCTTCCGCTACTTTCTTAATACAATGATCATCTTGGTTAGTGTGGAGGTGGGAGTGTTGCTCTCCAGTTCTATATCCGCCTATAGTTTTGCGCGTCTGCGTTGGCCGGGACGTAATCTGATCTTCGTCATTCTGCTCAGTGGACTTATGTTGCCCTATGCGGTGACTTTAATTCCCACTTTTATCCTATGGAGGTATCTGGGAGGGATCAACACGTTCCTTCCTCTGACGGTGCCAGCCTGGTTTGGAGGGGGAATCTTCAATATCTTCTTGTTACGGCAGTTCTTTATGACTATCCCTATCGAACTAGATGAAGCCGCTCATATCGACGGAGCTACCTTCTTTCAAGTCTATTATAAGATCATTCTTCCTTTATCGAAACCAGCTTTGATCGTGGTCGCAGTTTTTAACTTTATGTGGGTCTGGAACGATTTCCTAGGACCGATTATCTACCTTAATGACCCGGATAAGTTCACTCTAGCTATTGGATTAGCAGGATTCAAAAGCATTTACTCCGCTCAGTGGCATCTCTTGATGGCGGCTTCCACCGCGGTTCTCCTGCCTATGATCATCGTGTTCTTCATTGGGCAGAAATATTTCATCCAGGGGATCGCCTTGACCGGGTTGAAAGGATGAGATTTTAAATATCTTCTATAAAAAAATTAGCTCAGGGGAGAAATCCCCTGAGCTAATCTATTAAATAGGGTTTCTAATTTAACGATATCTGACGTAGAAGGTAACGGAGTCAGAAGCCCACTCCTTCGTGGAGACAGGCTTTACCTTAACCGCTAAAGCCTCGACGAAATCTGCTCCTTCCATATCGTTCTTAGCGACCTCGGCGAAACCAGATTCTTCATAGCCCCCGTACTCGCTCAAGGCTCTAGGGGTCAAGTTAATTCGACCAAGAGTAGCGATAGCCTTTATAACCTCTGTCCCGGGAGGTCCTTCTACTATGAAATCGAAGCCGTAGCTAGGAGCAGGGATTCTATAGATGCGGTTAGCTCTGACGAAGTTATTGGAATGATAAGCGTTGGGGAAGATAATAGTTACTCCACCTTGAGGGGGAAAATCTATCAGGGTTAAGTAACAATCCCTATCCGACTTGAAATAGACATAGAGTTTATCCCCTGGACGATATACTCCCCCATCGCCTCTATCTACCCATACATCGACATAGAAAGGAGAAGTGGGGTTAACAACTACCTTTTTAACTTTTACCTGAAGGGCGGAGGCTCCTTCTTCTTCCTCCTCAACTGTTTTTGTTTCTATATCCTCTTGGGCAAAAGCTACGAAAGTAAACGCAAAGACTAACGTTAGGGCTAACAACAAACCAAATAGTTTCTTAACCATCTTATTTACCTCCTTTTAGTTAAACTTATATGTTCTCCATCCAAGTCTATAATATATTTATTTATCCCTGTCTATTTGATACCCCCTCTCTATAGAGATCATCAACGATATCTTACATAGAAGACGACCGTATCCTCAGCCCAATTATTTCTGGGTATGGGTCTTACCCTATCTATTAAGGTATCCACCAAAACCTTGGTATCCCCTACTTTTACACTAACTCGAGCAAAGCCATCTTGATATCCGCTGTATTGATCTATGCGCCTATCGAGTAGCCAGATATCCGAGAGAGTAGCGATAGCCTTTATAACTTCCATCCCCGAGGGGCCAGCTATACTAAATTCAAAGTCATGGCCAGGAGCTGGTATCCTATAGACTCTCCCTCCTCGGACGAAATTACCGGAGTGATAAGCGTTGGGAAATATAACTGTAGCTCCTCCCTCTGGGGGGAAGTCTATCAAGGTCAGATAGCAATCCCTGCCAGCCCTGAAATAGACATACAAATTGTCCCCTGGATAATAAATTCCTCCGTCTCCCCTATCCACCCAAACATCGATATTGAAGGAGGGAGTGGGATTAACTATTATCGTCTTTACCCTCACTTGTATACTTTCAATAGTAACAGTGATCTTTTGAGCTATAGTCGAGTAGGCGAAACCGAAGATCATAGCTAAAGTTAGCAGACAAATTATTGCTTTTCTCATAATATATTCCTCCTTAGTTTCTGATCAATACCATCCATATATATCATAAGAAAAAGGTTATAAAAAGTTTCACCCCCCAGAAATATTATTTTGCGTCTATCTAAAAAGCGTTTGAATTTTGAGATCTATTATAGTATAATAGATAAAGTAGCAGATATGAAATCCTGTAAGAGGTGATGGTTGATGCCCAAAGTTATCAGTAGCGAGGAGATGGATCATATAGCTATGCTGAGCAGATTAGAGCTTACGGAAGAGGAGAAGGAAAAATTCGCTCAGCATATTAATGATATTTTGGCTTATTTTCAAAAGCTAAATGAACTTGATACGGAAGATGTAGGACCAACCTCCCACATCTTGCCCATAAAAAATGTTTATCGCGAGGATATATCGGCTGAATCTATAGAGGGAGACAAGATGCTCTCCATAGCTCCTGATAAGGAAGACGGCTTTTTTAAGGTTCCACGCATTATCTAGGTGGGAGAAGGGGTAATCAAGATGGCTGGAGATTGACATACTCCAGGACTTTAGTCGTTGGATCCTGGGGTCAAGCAGTGATAGCCAGCAAGGTTGGTCGAACATCACCTAACCCAAGAGTTGAGGCGCCCCATCTCAAAGATCAGCATTTCATTTCTTTAGGTCTAGCTGAAGAGCAATGGGTATTTTACCATGCCTATGGCAAAGAACTACCTATAGTGTAACATAAAAAGACGGTTTTATCAAGAATAAATTTTATTAGCTATTCATCTAACGATTATTCTTTCTGACAAGGAGATTGTAAAATCCTATAGATAACGAGGAGGAACTAGATTGAAGCTTAATGAAATGACTGCTCACGAATTGTCCGAACTTATGGTTAAAGGAGAGTTATCCTCTACCGAGATCACCGAAGCAGTATTTGGAAGGATAGAGGAGGTGGAGGATAAAATTCATTCCTATATATCTCTAACTAGAGATTTAGCTTTGACTCAAGCTAAGAAGGTGGATGATCTCTTGTCGAGGGGAGAGGAGATACCACCCCTAGCTGGTATCCCCTTCGCCATTAAGGATATATTATGTATTGATGGCTTGAGA
>CAZSTA010000037.1:0-6424 GCA_964609495.1 uncultured bacterium
TCCTATAAGTTCGATGATCTTGGCTCTAAGCTGAGTTCTCCATATAGGGTAATTATCACGCCCCTTAGTTAAATATGAGAGCTCTGGTTGTAACTCCGCAGCTATCTTCTGGAGATATTCCTTATTCGAAAAAGGATTCTTTATTTTAATAGGCATTATTATTCTCCTTTCTAACTAAACTTTGCATATCCTATCGAGCAAAAATTTAACAAAGCGTTCGGAATCAACATCTAAGCAAACGTAAGTGTTCCCTTCATCTTCACTCCTGACCGAAGTAGCAACGGTCATCCCACCGGTGAGTTCCCCCTTCGTCTCAACTGCAACCTTCATCCGCTCAGTAGTTACAAAGCTTCTATCGATAGCAACTGCAACCGCTAGAGGATCGTGCATACAGCATCTATCAGCAGATATTACCGAGAGCCATTTCTCAAGCAATCTCACTAAAGCAGAGGTAAAGGGAGTTCCTACTTGGGATATTCTGTTCACATCATCCCGACCAATAGTTACCTTCATCGTAACATCTAATCCCACCATAGTTATTGGTATCCCTGAATTAAAGAGTATTCGAGCGGCTTCGGGATCGCTCTTTACATTATGCTCGACTACCGGGAGGTTGACTCCGTTATCTCCTAGGCGAGTAACACCTCCCATCAACACTACCTCCTTTAGATTATGGATTATCCGCGGCTCTCTGATAATAGCCATCGCGACATTAGTGAGAGGTCCGATGGGGATAAGTGTTATCTCATCCTTATTAGCCATAACCCGATCTATGATGAAGTCCACGGCATGTTGAGATATAGGCTCGATCTTCTTATCCTCCGAAGTGAGGACTCCTTCTCCCTCATACCCTCCCCACGATACCTCTCTTTCTCGTAAGAGAGGCACTTCGATCCCCGCGGCTACAGGGATATCGGGAAAACCTGCCAATTGCATCAACTTCATAGCCAATCTAGCCCTAAGATGGACATCACCGTAAACAGTGGTAACTCCTTCTAACTCGATCTCCTCCGATCTCAAGCACAAAGATAAAGCCATCGCATCATCTACATCAGAGCCAATATCGGTGTCCAAGATAACTCTAATGCTCATTTTAACCTCCAGTAAGAATATAAAGATTTATCGCTATTAATGATAACATATATTTGCCCAATTGTCTAGAGGCTAAATAGAATGACGGATAAGGTTTTGTGATAGCTATTTTATATGATGGAATGTGACTCATTTAGAAGATGGGGATTTTTTATAACCATCCAACCTATGTTATATTTTAAAAAAATATTAGTAAAATACTTGACATTAATAAAAATTTATGGTATAATTTAACTAAGTTAAGTGATCTTTGGGAGGTACAAGATGGAAAACTCTGTTATCTACTTAGAGAAGATATCTAAACTATTCTCCCGCTTCGAACAGGAGATATCTAAAGAGATAGAGGGGCTAGATATAACTTCCTCCCAGTTGCAGGGATTGATATACATATCTCAGCATAAGGGGTGCTTGATAGGGAATATAGCGAATGGGTTATCAATAAGCTATCCTGCGGCTACTAAGCTCACGGATCGTTTGGTGGGAAAGGGATTAGCTCTTCGGAAGGAAGGCGAGATAGATCGGAGATTGGTAAAGGTTAGCTTAACTCCCAAAGGTGAGGAAATTCTGAAGAAGGTAACTCAAAGGAGAAGAGAGAAGCTCTATGAGATAACTCAACATATCGGATCTAAGGAGATGGCGGAATTGGTGAGGATGTTAGAGGAACTTTTAAGAGCTGTCCTACAAGATGAGGATATGATTGAGGATATATGTCTTCACTGTGGGAGCGATCATTCTCCAGATTGCTTAGTGAACAAAGCTTATCTGGCTTCAACTGGTGCCGAAATAGAAAAATCCTAAAAAAGGAGTGGTTCACTGTGATCATTGAGACCTTGAAGAGAGATATACAGGCGGTATTTGAGAGGGATCCGGCCTCCAGAAGCGTTTGGGAAATTATCCTCTGCTATCCGGGATTCCATGCATTATTCTTCTATCGTCTCTCTCACTGGCTATGGGAACAAAAGCTGTATCTTTTAGGTAGATTTGTATCCCATTTAGGTAGATTTTTCACTGGCATAGAGATTCACCCTAGGGCTAAGATAGGACCTGGTTTCTTCATCGATCATGGGATGGGAGTAGTAATCGGCGAGACCTCTGAGATAGGTGAAAATGTCACCCTCTATCATGGAGTAACCCTAGGAGGAACGAGCTGGAAGAAGGAGAAACGGCATCCTACTATCGGCAAGAATGTGGTTATTGGAGTTGGAGCGAAGATATTGGGTCCATTTAAAATAGGTGATAATAGCAGAATAGGAGCAGGGTCTGTAGTGGTGAAGGAAGTTCCTCCCAACTCGGTGGTAGTTGGTGTTCCAGGTAAGGTTATTTTCAAAGATGGCAAGAAGATGAAAGATAAGATAGACCTTGAGAAACACATCCTGCCAGACCCGGTAGCGAAAGCGGTTGAATGCTTGATAAAGAGAGTTCAAGAGTTGGAAAAGGAGGTAGCTGAACTCAAAGAGGAGAGAGGGAAGGAACTCGAGGATAAGAAAGAGATAGTCGAAATTGTTCATTAAGAAAGGGGAAGCTGAGATGTGTCCGAGCCAATTAAAGCTTGACAATGATCTGAAAATGTAATACAATAAAGTTGAAAAGATCGCTAAGTGAGGAGGCACTGGGAGAAATGAGGAAGGCTGTTCTGGTTATCGATATGACTAGGGGATTTTGTGAAGAAGGATATCCTCTCTATTGCGGAGAGGCAATTCGAAATATAATCCCTAATGTCCAGAAGTTATTGAAGAAAGCTCAAGAGGAAGGGACTAAGATCATCTATATCTGCGATCATCACGATCCTGGTGATCTCGAATTTGAGACGTTTCCTCCCCACTGTATAGAAGGAACAGCAGAAACAGAGATTATTCCAGAATTGAAGGATAACTTCCCCGGAGAGGTGGTTCCCAAGAAACGTTATAGCGTATTCTATAATACCAATTTGGATGAGATACTGGAGCGAGAAGGGATAGAGAAAATTCTTATCAGTGGAGTTTGCACCGATATCTGTGTTATGCATAGCACCGCTGACGCTCGCAATCGCGACTATCCTGTTGAAGTATATGAGGATTGTGTGGCTAGTTTCAATGAGGAGGCTCATCATTTCGCGTTAAAGCATATGAAAGAGAGCTTAGGGGCTGAACTTGTTAGGATTGGAGAATAGAAAGAAGAAATATGCTCAATTTCTATTTTTCCGATAAGGAATGGGAAAGTGAATAAAACCCCCAATTTTGATATTCCTCCTACTATTCTAAATGGGGATACCGCAGATATATACTTCGTCAGAGCTAAGACCACCTTGGAGAGAGAGGGATTGAATACTCCAGTTACGATGGAGATATTTCCCTCCAGAGCTGGACTCCTTTGCGGGATGGAGGAGGTTCTGGCTCTACTCGATAAGGTGCTCGAGGAGAAGGCTCGTGTTTGGTCACTATCCGAGGGAGAGCGATTCGAGAGGAAGGAAGTCGTCCTGCGGATACGAGCGCCTTATAACTCCTTCGGAATCTATGAGACTGCCATCTTGGGAATGTTAGCCCACTGTAGTGGTTGGGCAACTGCCGCTCGAGAATGTGTCGAGGCGGCGGGCGATATTCCCATAATCAGTTTTGGCGCTCGTCATGTTCATCCCCTCGTCTCCAGTAGAATGGAGTATGCCGCTATTATAGGAGGATGTTCAGGGGGCGCTACTCCAGCCGGGACTAGACTGGCTGGACTTCTCCCTTCAGGGACTATGCCTCACGCTATGATGCTCATCTTTGGAGACACGGTCGAAGGGGCTTTAGCCTTCGATAGGCATATGCCTGATGAGGTGGATAGGATAGTTCTGGTTGATACCTTCAAGGATGAAGGTGAGGAGAGTTTACGGGTGGCAAGAGCTTTGAAAGAGCGACTCTCTGGAGTGCGCTTAGACACCCCTTCTGAGAGGGGAGGAGTAACCGCCGATCTGGTAAAGGAGGTTCGAGCGAGGTTAGACCTAGAAGGATTCAACCAGGTCAAGATCATAGTCAGTGGAGGTATAGATCCAGATAGAATCAGATATTTCCTCGATAATAACGCAGAGGTCGATGGCTTTGGAGTGGGGAGCTATATTAGTGGGGCTAAGCCCATAGATTTCACTGGTGATTTGAAAGAGATCGATGGTAAACCAGTGGCTAAGAGAGGTAGGATCCCTGGGATCACTCCCAATCCCAGATTGAAAAAGCATCCAAGAAAATAAAGGAGGTATTAGCTATGCCAATCTATGAATATAAATGTTCGGATTGCGAATCTGAGTTCGAGATATTAGTCAGAGGAAAGAATGAAAAGAAACTTCATTGCCCACAGTGCGGGAGCGAAAATATAAGTCGTCTCTTTTCAAGCTTTGGTGTTAGTATGGGGTCTTCATCCCAAACGAGTGTTTCTTCGAGTTCATCTTCAGCTTGTAGTGTCTGTACTTCCCAAAGCTGTAGCATCTGCAAATAGGCAAGGAGGGGAAGTATAATGTATAGCGATTTAGTTATGGAACACTTCAGTAATCCCCGCAATGTGGGAGAGATGCCAGATGCCGATGGAGTTGGAACAGAGGGTAATCCCGTATGTGGTGACATTATGAGAATCTATGTCAAGGTCAATAATAACCACATCGAGGATATTAAGTTCAAAACCTTCGGGTGTGGAGCAGCTATCGCTACCAGCAGTATGGTAACCGAGATGGTCAAGGGTAAAACTCTGGACGAAGCGATGGAGATATCCAATAAAGCTGTAGCTGAGGCTTTAGGAGGATTGCCATCAAATAAGATGCACTGTTCCAATTTGGCAGCAGATGCTCTCCACAAAGCTATTGAGGATTATCGTTCCAGGCAGGCCGAGAAATCCGACAAGGGGGAGTGATAAAAGTGGATGTAGAAAACATCAATAAAGCCGGAAAGGGAGAAACTTGTTGCTGTCCATATTGCGATCAGGAGTTGTTCATCGATGCTCCATTCTGTGTGCCTTGTGGAAAGAAAATCCTATTTTGCCCGGAGTGTGGAGAACCTTTGCCTCAATCTGCTGAGAGATGCGATAGCTGTGGAGCTGAAATCGAGAAATAGAGAGTTGTGATTCTCTAATAAATATTAGTGTTGGAAATAAACATTTCTAAGCTCGCTTATAGTGAGGTTTCCCTACTTTCAGAGCCTTACATCTACCCGCAAAGATATCTCCAAAAGCTAGTTATAATGTGATTTGACATCCGAAAATCCCGAAATAAATAGAGATTAAGGAATCGCAATCTAAATGTATCGCTCAGTTCAGTCCTCCAAATTGTACAGAAATTAAGACCGAAGAAAGGTCTGGCAGTTGCTGGAACTTCCTTGGAAATTCTTAAGAACAGGGGGGGTTAAGATGAAACATTTAGTAAGGGAGGGGTTAGGTTTGACCATCCCAAAAGTGCCCGCTTGCAGTAAAGTGCTTCTATTAGTTGGGGGGCTCTGTGTAGCGGTCATGCTGTTTACGGGTCTGGTAAGTTTGCCAGCGCAGGCCCAAGCTTATATCTTCAGTGGCCATGTCTACTGGGGTAGTCCCCCTGATACAAGTCAGGGCCTCGGTGACGTTACCATCGAACTTTACGGAGATCGGGACGAATGGCCTGAGGGCGGGCCGAAAACTCTACTCGCAGCGACTATGACCAATGAGGCAGGCGAGTTTAGATTACATTGGCAGTCGAGAGACGTTGAGTTTCCCTACTATCATGTCATCGAGGTGGATCCGCCCGATGCCGTCTCCACCGGTGCCCAAGCTGGGTCACCAGGCTACGTCAAGAACTTCGATGTGGTCTCCTATCTGGACATACCACCAGGTACCTACGCAGATATCGCGTTCTGGGATCAGTATCCGCACGTGCCCCCGTCGCTGGGTGACGAGTTTCCCGAATTGGTAGTTGCAGAACTCGGCTTCAGTCCTCCGAAGCCCCAAGCTGGCGATGAACTGATCATCGAAGCAGTGATCGAGAACGCCGGCGATGCCCCAGCTGACGAGGTGTCAGTAGTGTTTAGAAACGATAGCTGGGAAGGGTGGGCAACTATTGAACATATCGCGGCTGGAGCACGAGCGATAGCCAGAATCGTTGAGACAGCTCCCGAGCCCGGCGAATACCTCGTGACTGCGATAGTCGATCCAGAGAACCTGATCAAAGAGCACAATGAGCAAAACAACGAAGCACGGGAAATTATGGTGGTGATTGGAGGGCCACTTGCCGAGGGCTGGTGCTGTAAAGACGCCCAGGTGTTCTCTTCCTCCGAGCCCGAATGTCGCGAAGAGGAAGGTAGCTTCTTCTCCACCGAGGAAGAAGCCCGGGAGTATTGCCAGCCTGAGGAACTTCGTAGGGGCT
>CAZSTA010000037.1:6524-22451 GCA_964609495.1 uncultured bacterium
CTTCTTTTCCACCGAGGAAGAAGCCCGGGAGTATTGCCAGCCTGAGGAACTTCGTAGGGGCTGGTGCTGTAAGGACGGCCAGGTGTTCTCTTCCTCCGAGCCCGAGTGTCGCGAAGAGGAAGGTAGCTTCTTTTCCACCGAGGAAGAAGCCCGGGAGTATTGCCAGCCTGAGGAACTTCGTGAGGAGCTTCCTGACTTAACAATTATCGAGATAGATTTTGATACTAGAACTCCTTCTGCTGGCGAGGAAGTAACGATAAGAGCACTCATTAGCAACATAGCCAATGCGCCAGCTGAGGAAATCCCAATCATCTTTATAGTTGATCAACAGAAGCTTGCGTGGGAAACCATTAGCCGTATACAACCTGACGGGCAAGAAGTAGTTATAGCTACCTGGACGGCGACAACCCCTGGTGATCACACTCTATACATAGAGGTTGATTCGGATAACCTGGTTCGGGAACTTAACGAGGAAAACAATGAAAAGAGTGCAATTCTGACAGTGAAGTTGGAAGAAGTAGTATCCCCGATCCCTATCGTCCCCATTCCGGTGTCATACCATTCAAAAAACCTAGGATTGTACTCCAAAAAGGAAGTATTCCTAATATCTGACGAGAACTGGCGATACGTGTTGAAGCTGGTACCCTTGGCTACCTGGAGTAACCCAACTAACAAAGTCCTGGTCGCCAGCTATCCAACACTCATTTATCATCGAGAAGGTGACAACTTTGATGCCGATGCCATCATTCGCTTCCTCCAGCAATATAACCCATCCCACCTCGCTACCTTCGGGGATACTCCTATGGAACTGAATAAGTTGCTGGTCGCCCCGAAACCCACTGGGGCTGGACTGACAGGGAAAATCTTAGAGTACAAGATGGACAGCTATCTATTCTTCTGGACATCCATAGATAGAGTCGTAATCTCAGAGGATGATTATGAGGCTGGTTTAATGGCTTCGGTCTTCGCTTCATATCTCAATGCACCACTGCTCTTCGATGGACACTTCAAGCCCAACGTACTCAACAATCGGCATGCCTACGTCGTTGGCAAGGTCAGCCCGACCACAGAGCAGGAAATCAAGAAAAGGTGCAAACCGACGAGTGAGAAAACTCATTACAGCTTAGAGGAGCTGCGTAAGGCATATGTAAGCTGGACAGGCACAAATAAGGTGATCCTCGTGAATCCCAATGATCTTAATATCGTGGCAAATAAGAAGTTTAAACCAGAGAAGAGCTCGTCCATTTCCAGCTTATACGGCAAGCACTCTCTAGCAGCACCTTTCCTAGCAGCAGCCAAGTTCGAAGTGATCATTTCCACTGAGGTAAATAATTACCTAGCAGTAGATAACTATGTTGAGAATACCCTTGATACCTTGAAGCTCCCAGGGCCGTTAACCTATCTCACCATCGTAGCCAACCCCAGGGCTATTCCTATGGCCAGGGAGAACAGAGACACAAAGCCTGCCTTGTGGGGAAATAGGGCGGTATTCGAAGAAATTGATGTTTCAAAGATTGATTCCCATCCTCTGGAGATCTCACTCGTTACTTACAACACCTCTACCGGAAGTGTAGGTTCACAGATTATCACAAGCACGAAGGCGGATCCGTTATCTCCAGCAATCTATAAAGATAAAATCGTTTGGCAGGATCTCCGCAACGGCAACTGGGATATCTACCTATACGACCTGGCCAAGAATATCGAGAAGCCGATTATCTCTAACAATAGCAACCAGACGATGCCCGCAATTTATGGAGACAAGATCGCCTGGCAAGACAACAGAAACGGCAACTGGGATATCTACATGTATGATCTCACCCAAAAGAAAGAGATCCGAATCACCACCGACACACATGACCAGGTGAATCCCGCAATTTACGGGGACAAGATCGTCTGGCAAGATAACAGAAACAGCAACCAATGGGATATCTATATGTATGACCTCAGCAAAAAGAAAGAGAGCCGAATCACCACTGACAAACGTGCCCAAATGAATCCGGCAATCGACGGAAGTGTGATCGTCTGGCGAGACAAAAGAAATAGTGAACAATGGGACATCTATATGTATGATCTCAACCAAAAGAAGGAGATCCAAATCACTACTGACAATAATCATCAGTTACATCCTAGCATATCCGGGAAAAGAATCGTCTGGGAAGACTACCGACATGGGAATCCGGCTGTGTATATCTACGACATAGCAACAAAAACAGAGAAGCGGCTCACTACCGGTGACAACAAACAAATTGTCCCTGTTATTCAGGGAGATCACGTCATATGGTACAGCGAGGGGAAAACGGGTGTTCCTCCGGTTCATGTGGCGCCACCTGCTGGACCCCACGGGGGCCACTGGCTAACGTATTTCTATGAGATTTCTACGGGGAAATGTATGTATCACCAAAACCTACTTACTCATGTGCATTCGACTTTTCGACAAGAGGCAGACGGAAGATACTACGGAAGCTTCGTCAACTATGGAAAGCAAGACAGAGCTGTAGGAAGAATCTTCGGTGCTACCGTTTCGGATGTGTCGGCGTATATCGCTCGGGACCTCTTTTTTGACGATATAAAACCCAAAAAGAAAGATGCCTTGCTTATAGTACTGGAGGATCATCAGGACGAAACGCGTTACAAGGAAACAGACGGGGCTGCCTTATATAAATATGCTACAGACACCTATTGGACCACAGACGTTCATAAACAGTTTGACGCAGTGCACTTCTATGCTGGGGCAGATAAGGGGGCAGCAAAGGCCCCCGCTGTAAACAAGAATATCGCCACAATACAAGGTCTATATGATGATAGCTACCTGATTCTGTATGCCGATCACGGAGGGCCGAGCGGCTTTGACAACGTAGTCACTAGCGCTTATCTTCAAAACAAAAAGGTATCTCTGTTGCCCTCAACTATCCTTGATATAGCCTGCGCCACCGCCACCGTCCTTTGGGGGTATATCCCAACGGAAAACAACTTCACTATAGAGAATATACGGCGTGGAGCCATGATCTACATGGGTGCAGTTGATAATTCCTACTGGCATCGCATGTTCGACAATATCCTTAAAGGCGTCTTCATTGATGGAAAAACAATTGGTCAGGCCTATTTAGAAGCTAGAAACGAAGAATACCAAAATTGTATTGCTAAGCCTCCCCCCTGGCCGTGCGGAGATCCCTATTACGCTCTGATTGGAGACCCTACTTTTAAACCGAGGTGGTGGAAATGAAAAGAATAATAGTTTTTCTGTCCCTGTTTCTTTTGGCTTGTCTTTTACCGGTCGGAGTCGCCCAAGCAACTGGGTTCTCTCTAAAAACGGCTCAGCGGATTTACAAACCCGGAGATACGATCCTGGTTACAGCAGATCTTTATAATGACTACGAATCTGAAGCTGATGTTGTTCTTGAGTGCCTTTTGACAAGCCAAACAAAGATAAGTTATGACAGACTAGTTTATCACCCTGTCACCTTAGGCCCAGGTGAGTCGAAAACGGTCACTTTGTACGAGATCTACGTTACTGAAGATTTCCCCTCTGACGAATATAGAGTTGTCGTTAAACTGGTTATGGACAATATCGTTGAAGATGAAAGAGAGATCATCTTCCTGGTTGAGGATACACTTGAGGAAATGGTCTTTGGCGTTCATCTCTGCAAAGATAGAGAATGCGAACACGAGTCTAGCGTTTTTATACAAGGTGACAATGTCTATGTAAGTTACGAGTCGCCCATTAATGGCCTCCAAGTTACGGGAACTATCTCTTTCCCTGACGAGTCAAAAGAACAGATAGCTCTGCCTACAGCACTTCAAGCAATGCAGACTGGCTCGTATGTTTTGCTGGTGACTGCTTCAAAGGAAAGATACAACCGCGAAACCGAAGAAATAAACTTTGCAGTTATTGAAAAGGAGCCCCGTATTCCTGAAGTTCTCTTGGCTGACAGTTTTGAAGATGGAATAGCCGATGGCTGGGAGCTGGAGCCAGGCTGGCGGGTAGAACGGGAGGACGGGAATTACGTCCTCAGCGGAGAAGGCCATAGCTGGGTACGGTTAGAGACAGGACTGGACTGGACCGATTATTCCTTCCGGTTCCGCCTTAAACTCATTAGAGGCGGGATTCACTTAAACTATCGGGTGAGCAGTGAAGGGAGATACTTCATTGGTTTCGGGGAAGAAGGCGTTTATCTGAACAAGGAAACTCCTTGGGGAAATTTCTTCGACCTGGCTGGAAGTGACGCATACCATCGTCTTGAGGTCTGGTATGATGTGAAGATAGTGGGTGAGGGAGGACATCTTCAGGTCTATGTGGATGGGATTTTGAAGTTGGATTATATCGACGATGCCCCTCTCACATGGGGTAATATCGCCTTTGAGACCCTGGAGGGCTCTCATGCCTATATAGACGATGTAGAAGTCACTGGACTGAGATAGACTTCCAAGTATTGGTTCGGGACTCTATTCTCCAGGCAGATTAGGTCTATGATTAGCTTATAACGAGCAAAATAGCGATTCACTTTCTTACAATTTGGATGACTGAATTGAGCGATATAATTAGACTGCGATTCCTTAATCTCTATACTCCTCATTTATTTCGAGATTTCCAAATATCGAATCAAATTATAAACGACTTTTGGAGCTATCTTTATAGCTGAATGTAAGGATCTGAAAGTGGGAAGACCTCACTATAAGCGAGTTTAGAGATATTTATTTCCAACACTAAAATATATATAGGGGCAGGTGATATCATCTGCCCACTTAGCGTCTATAAAGTCTGTTGATGGAAGGAGTGCTCGATTATGGTAGATGCAGGTGCTTTAAGAGGATTCGCGACAAAAATTTTAATGAAGTTAGATGTCCCTGAAGATGATGCTAGAGCGACTGCTGACGTATTAGTCAGTGCAGATCTCAGAGGGATAGATTCTCACGGAATTGCTCGGTTATGGAGATATGTAACTGGACTAAAGAGAGGATTGATAGAAGCCAATCCAGATATAAAGGTTGTAAAGGAGACACCGACCACCCTTCTCCTTGATGCTGGAAACGGCTTAGGTCAGGTGGCGGGCGTCAAAGCTATGAAGAGATGTATCGAGAAAGCTCTAGAATCTGGAATGGCTTTCGTTGCAGTCCGCAACAGCAATCATTATGGCATAGCTGGATATTATGCGATGATGGCTCTTCAGCATGATATGATGGGTTTATCCCTTACAAATTCCAGCCCTTTAGTAGTCCCTACCTACGGGAAGGAGGTTATGTATGGAACTAACCCGATCGCCTTCGCTGTCCCCACCGGTGAGGAGAGACCCTTCGTGTTAGATATGGCTACTAGTGTAGTTCCCGTCGGCAAGATCGAGGTCCTGAGAAGAAAAGGGGAGAAGATACCTCCTGGCTGGGCAGTCGATAGCGAAGGGAGGTTAACAGATGATCCCGATCTAGTTGTTAAGGAAGGAAGACTACTACCCCTTGGGGGCACTGCTGAGATGAGAGGATATAAGGGCTATGGTTTAGGTGTATCGGTAGATATCCTCTGTGGACTTCTCTCCGGAGCAGCTTATGGGCCTTATATCACTCGTTGGCATATGGGAGGTCGCAATGAGCCTGTCCGATTGGGGCATTTCTTCGGCGCGATAAAAATCGAGGCTTTCAGACCTATAGATGAGTTCAAGAGAGATATGGATGATATGATCCGAAAGCTGAAGGAATCTCCCAAAGCTGAGGGGGAAAACAGGATATTCATCCATGGCGAGAAGGAGTATGAGATGGAGGATAAGAGGAAGAGCGAGGGGATTCCACTCCATCCTAAAGTAGCAGACAATCTCAAGGAGATAGGTGAGGAATTAGGAGTTGAATATAACTTATAAACTTCTTCTTAGGAGGTTATCCGATCTTATGGAAAAATCTGAAGAAAACCGCAGAATATATGATGTAACCATCTCTATTAGACCTTCAATGCCTACCTTCCCCAACGATCCAAAAGTTAATATAACTCGTATCTCTGAGATCTCGAAGGGGAGAACGGCAAATGTTTCGTTAATAAGTTTCGGCTCTCATACTGGAACTCATATTGATTCACCTTATCACTTCATCGAGGAGGGGATAAAGGTCGATGAACTTCCCTTAGAGGTTCTAATAGGAGAGGCTTTTGTCTATGAGATCGAGACTGATGAGGTGATAACTGCTGACCACCTGGAAAATCTCGATATTCCATTCGAGGCTCAACGCATTCTCCTTAAAACGAATAATTCCGATTTATGGCGAGAGAGTCCCACCGAGTTCAGAAAGGATTATATATCCCTCAGAGACGATGCCGCTCGCTGGATAGTCCAACGAGGGATAAAGTTAGTGGGGGTAGATTATCTATCGGTGGGGGGATTAAGTGGCGATGGGGTGCAGGTTCATCGAACCCTATTAGCCGCGGGAGTGATAATAGTAGAGGGGTTAAATCTAGCCGAGGTCGAACCGGGAAGATATCAACTCGTCTGTCTGCCTATGAAAATAGAGGGCGGAGATGGCGCTCCTGCCCGGGTAATCTTGCTCGAGAGTTGATAATCACACCAGATTCAAATATTTCAACTTATCTTGTAAAGTTACCCAGTGGATCCCCTTCCAGAAATATTGAGAACAACGCTTACATTTTTTAAACTCGTAACCCTTCCCTAGAACTACAGGGGGAAGCTCTGCTCTGATGTTCTCCTCTTCTACCCTGTGTAAAGGACTATTACATTTAGAGCATCGGGAGAAAAGCTTGTTCTCATCTATATGAAGCTGAAAGTGAAACATAACTTGTCCTAGTTGCTCATCAGCATCATTGCTCTTCAGGAAGTATATCCAAGGTAGCTTCCTAAGATATTTAACTCTGGAAAGGAGAATCCTCCCCTCTTCCTTAGCGATATCTATGACCTCCTCATAATCCTTATCTTTAATCAATTCGGTATCGAAACCCAATATCCTGAGCAATATCGCTAGCTTAGTTAATCTATATACCAAAAATTTAGGCTCTGAGTAGCTCATCTCTGTTCACCTTTTTAAGGATAGCTATGATCTGAGAGTTATGCTTCTCTCCCAAATCGGCTTCGATGTCCAATTCTCCCAAGAGCTTAATTATAGCGAAGTTGGTTAGTCTGCAGAGAAGGTCTAATTCATTAGGGGAGATGATTCTACATATAGCTTTCTCTTGGAAACCGCTATATTTTCCCTCTTCTTGTGATATGATAACCTCTCGAAAACTTTCGTATAAATTATTATAGGAATATAAGGTGGTTTTATGCTTCTGAATCCACTTTTCATCTTCGCTTACGGGAATAGTTCTCTCCCAATCCCTATCAATGAAATGTCCCCCTTTAAACATCAACCAGAAGTTAGGGATCTGAATTACAAATAACCCCTCCTCTCGCAAAGCTCTTCTCACTCTCTCGAATAATCCTATAAGCTCATCATTATCTGAGAAGATCATCAAGGTATTAAACATAATTATTGCGGCTTCGAAGCTCTCCTCGAAATCTATATCTAATACATCTTGGCAGATATACTCAATCCCCAGATCGGCGCTTCTACTCTTTGCTATCTCTAAAACGTAGGGATTATTATCAACTCCGATCATCTTATAATCTCGCTTGGCAAGTCCTATACAATGGCGACCAGTCCCACAGGTTAGATCTAAAACATTGCGAACATTCTTGCCGCCATATCTGGAGAATATCTCGTCTAAGAGATCGCACTCCTCCTTGGTCCAGATAGGATTATATCCACATCTATCATACCACTGGGCATATTCCTTTTTTCCAGTTACAAAGGGGATTCTGGTCATATTAATTCTGGCTTCTCCTTCTTCTATTTGTTGTAGAAATGAAAAGATCACGAGGGCACAAAGATCGATATTTCAATTCCTCTTTCAGTTCCGCAAGCGGAATTATCTTAATTTCAACTTAACCCAACTCCTGCTATCCGAAATCGTGCTCTCGTGATCTGATAGTAATCTTCTCGCAGTTAAACTTTAACTTCTACCATCTTCCCTTTCTTTATCGAATCTACAGCGGAAAATACCATAGCTAAACTATTCAGGTTATCCTTCCCCTCGGTTTCGGGGGTCTTCCCCTCCCTCAAAACCTTAGCGAATTCATCTAAAATATAGGCTTGTCCGATCAATTCCATATCAACTAATTTCTCCTCAGTTTTAGACATCGGATCGGAGGAGGAATATACCTTATCATCAAGCCAATAGATCCCTCCCTGAGAACATTGGATTCTCCAATCACCATTCCAAGGGGTTTCATTGCCTTGAGCGACCCAGCTTCCAAAATAATGAACGATCATCCCATTAGTCATCTCTATGATTATAGCCGCTGAGGGATCTTTCTCGAACCAACTCCAGTCGGGCTTCCAACTCTTCGCATAGATAGTAACTGGATCCGCATTAAACATATATCTCATAAGGTCGAAGTGATGGATTGACATATCTATCACCAGAGGATAGTCCATCGTTAAGCGGAAGGAACCAGGGAACTTAGGACCCTTCTGGAAGACAACCCCGGCGTATCCCAAATCCCCGAACTTCTTCTCATCGAGCAGTTTTCTGATCGTTCGAGGTCGAGGGTTAAACCTATAATTTTGAGCTACTGCGTATGGCAGATTGCGCTTATCAGCCTCTTCCACGATCTTGAGGGCATTCTCCATAGTATCAGCCAAAGGTTTCTCCGAGAGCACCGGTAATCCAGCTTTAAACGCCTTGAGGCAGACTTCAGCTCTGAACATAGGAGGAGTTATATCCAATAAAGCATCAGCCTTAACCTCCCTCAGAGCCTTGTCGAGATCAGTATAACATCTATCCTCTGGCATATCGCACTTAGCGGCAGCTTTTTGCAACATCTCCTCGTTTATATCGACATAGGCTGCCGCCTCCCAATCGGAGGATCCATAAACTACATTAACCCAAAAAGCCCCCATACCTCCCACGCCTACTTGAATAATCTTTAATGGCATATATTGAACACTCCTTTAGTTTTAATCTTCTTTTGCTAGTATTCCTATTTCTACCGGTCGAAGAGGAGGACGATAGCTAGAGTCTATAATCTCACTTAAAGGGATATTTAACTCTTGAGCTATCAAACCAGCTACCAATCTTCGGCATGTCCTCCCTTGACATAATCCCATTCCCGCCCGAGTCGCCCTTTTTATCTCATCAACACTGCGCAATCCAGATCTTATAGCCTCTCTGATCTCTCCTGCGGTGACCTCCTCACAGCGACATATAATCACGCCGTCATCCATTTGCCTCTATCTCCTCAGATCAGATTAAGATTCTGCATCACTAAGGCTACCGCCCCTAAGACTCCTGCATCGTTCCCCAATTCAGCTAGGACGATCATAGCTGGATTCGCCTGCATAGCCCTCTCCCTCAAAGTCTCTCTTATCGGCTCTAGCAATAGATCCCCAGCATGCGATACTCCGCCTCCCAAGACGATTATATCGGGGCTCAGCACATTTATCAGGTTACCTATGCCAATTCCTAGATATTCCCCGGTCTTTTTCCATATCTTATTGGCTAGCTTATCGCCCTGGCGCGCGGCAGTGGCTAACACTTTGGTATCGATCTTATCCAAATCTCCACCTACAAGCTCGGGGATTATAGATTCCTCTCCAGAGGATAAGGCTTCCTTAGTTCTTCGCACCATATTCGGAGCAGAGGCAAGAGCCTCCATACAACCCCTATTTCCACAGTTGCAACGATAACCATTCGGCTCGATGGTCATATGTCCTACCTCGCCCGCTCCATCGTCAGAGCCATGATAGAGCTTACCATCAATTATTATCCCACCGCCGATGCCAGTCCCTAGAGTGAGCAATACCATATTTCGGCTATCCTTCCCCACTCCAAATACCTTCTCCCCTAAAGCCGCGAGGTTAGCATCGTTATCCAGCCAAGTTCTTATACCTGTTCCCTCCTCGATTATCTTCTTCAAGGGTAGATTTCGCCAATTGAGGTTGGGAGCATGGTAGATAATCCCTTCCTTGATATTCAAAGGACCAGGGGCTCCGACTCCAATACCTATGACCTCATCCTTAGTTACCTTTCCCAGCTTGATTACCTCTTCTATAGCAGATATGATCTGATTAATTACCACCTCCTCGCCCTTAGGAACATAAGTTGGAAGACTGGTCTTAGCTATAAAATTCCCCTTTAGATCGTTAAGTGATACTTTTACATCAGTTCCACCTACATCAACCCCAATTATGTATCCCTTAGAGATATCCACTTGAATATCAATCCTTTCTAACCCAAGTTTCTCTAAAACATCTCTATTATAGATTAACGATATTGAAAAATCAAGCGATTTCGTGAGAAAGCGAGTAAGCATGTAAACTTTTGTGCTGGGGAAGATATGATTCTCCCCTCACCCTATCTCTCTCCCACGAGGGGAGAGGAAACGTAATTGAGAGGCTCTCTTGATCTTTTATTCCCCCCTCCCTCGATGGGAGGGTGATCTAAGGTGGGTTCGAGATCTAACAGGAGAAAAATCTTCAATAGTCCCGTTAATTCAGCAAAGACCAAAAGGAGAGGGGAAATTATCTCTCCTCCAACCTCAGTGAGCGAGATCTAAAATAATCCCATCTGCTCGGTATAAGGGGTTATCTCAACTCCTTCATCCAGCAATTTCTTTAGCTTTGCAAAATCCTCCTCAAGGGGCTTACGTATCGCAGGTTGATGTAAAGCCGCCGCAGGATGAAAGATGGGAAAAACCACGAAATCCTTGACTTGGAACTTTTGTCCATGCACTTTGCTGATCCCGACATTCTTCTCCAATATCAACCTTGTAGCGAAATTCCCCAGGGGGCATACGATCTTAGGCTTGATAATTTCTATCTGCCTAAGGAGATATGGCTTACAGGTCTCGATTTCATCAGCTAAGGGATCCCTATTATCAGGAGGACGACATTTCAAAACATTGGCGATGTATACCTGAGATCTCTTAAGTCCAACTCCCTCCAGAAGCTCATCGAGAAGCTTTCCTGCCGCTCCTACGAAGGGAATACCTTGTTTATCTTCATAATACCCCGGGGCCTCCCCTATGAATATAATATCAGCATCGCTACTTCCTGAGCCAAAGACTAGCTTAGTTCTGCTCTTACTCAGAGCACATCTCTCGCAATCCTTGATCTCTTCGTAAAACTCTTGTAAGGTCTGAGTCACAAATACTACCTCCTATAATAGTGAACGATATAAATCAAAAGAAAGCTCCTGATGGAAGTCTTGAAGAGTGGTTATTTCAGGAAATCCTCTCTAATGGGGCTAAAAACATCTATAACTATCGTTTCTTTATCTCCTACCTTAACCCCATGCTCCACGTTTGAAGGAATAAGACACAGCTCTCCAGCCTCCAACACCCTTGTCTCATCTCCTAGGGTAAATTCTAATTCCCCTTTCAATACATACGATATCTGCTCATGAGGATGTTTATGTCTGGGAAGTGAGATATTCGGCTCGAACTCAAAACGGCACATCATCACCTTTTCCCCAGTGATCAACTTACGAGTCAATCCCTTGATAACTTCGACTCCCTCGATATCATTCCAACCAGAAAAACCCATTTCTTAATTCTCCTCATTTGATTTTAGTAGTGTAAATAATCCACCTTTAAGACGCAAACCTAACCACCCCGCCCACTTTATCCCGATGAGAATTTATAACTTTTTGTAACTTCTTTAGAAGAAAATCTATTTCCTCTTCAGTGTTAAAGTAAGCGGTCGATATCCTGAGTCCGTTTAACTCATCAACTACACGAGTAAATATCTTCCATTCATCTTTGAGATGAATGGACAATTCTCTAGCATTAAAACCCTCCATTGAAAAAGCGATCATTGCTGAGGATAGTTCCCACTCATAAGGGGTATATAAAGTTGTTCCGGATAACTCCATCACCCTATCTTTTAGGTATAACGATAACTCCTTGAGTCGAGCTTCGATATTGTTCCAACCCAAGCCCTCGAGCCAATCGAGAGCGAAGCTCAATCCCACATACTTAACTATATCTCGCGTTCCATACTCGAAGCATCGCGCCGAATGTTTAAGCTCCAATCCCCTCTCCATAGAGAAGGAACACTCTGATCCGGCTCCTACATGAATGGGCAATAATTCCTCTATTCTATCTTTGTTCACATAAAACATTCCTGTTCCCTTAGGACCACATAACCACTTATGACCATTAGTGGTGTAGAAATCACATCCCATCTTCTTGACATCGATCGGAAATTGACCTACCGCTTGCGCTCCATCGATCAGAGTAAGTATCCCTCTCTCCCTAGCTAGATCGCATATCTCCTCGACTGGCACCCTGATCCCAGTCTGAGTGCTGACCTGGCTTGTTCCGATCAATCTAGTTTTTGGGGTTAGAGCAGAACGCACATTCTCCAAAGTTTCTTGAGGATCAGGGTCAACCTCGAAGAATTTAAGACAAGATGAACATCGCTGGTGGAGATAAGTCCAAGGATAGAGCATCGCTGGATGCTCCTGATTAGAGATCACCACCTCATCATCAGGTTGCCAGGTTAGGCTAGAGATGACTAAGTTCACTCCATCAGTAGCGTTATTGGTAAAAGCGATCTCCTCCGCTTGGGCACCTAATAGTTGAGCGATTCTCTCCCGTGATTTTTCTACCTCTGGATAAAATTTAGAATAGGTGGCGAGTCCTCCACCTTCTAGGGAGGCGGAGGCCTCTATTATCTTGTCCAAAACGGGCTTGGCAACTATCCCCACCGTTCCCATATTAAGATACACATATTCGTCCAGAATAGGAAAAGCCTCTCTTATTTTCGCTATATTAAGGGTTATAGCTTATCACCTCTATTCAATTTCAAGCAAGCAGATTTACCTTGCTTCGATTTATACTATGGGCCTAACTTCTATAAGTTTCTATGAAACGGCGAATCGAACGATCATAATCACCTCCATATACAAGGTATAAACTTAATATTATACGATTTGATCATCTTCTCCTTTAACATACTCGATAAAGACTTGACGATAGGGAAAGGGGATCTCTATTCCCGCGGCATCTAAGGCTTTTTTCATCTTCTCCTGCAATTCGAATCGCAGAGGGACCTCCTGGTAGATATCTTTAGGCCATACCCTCAATTCTAAATTCACACTAGAATCTCCTAGGTCAGTCACAACCACATCCGGAGCAGGATTCGTCGAGATCCTCCCATCTCCTTCAATCGTACTCAGCAGAACTCTTCTAGCTTCATCTATATCCTCTTTATAAGCAATGCCTATAGGGACACCCAGACGTAATGAACCGCTTAAGGTATGATTGATTATCTTAGAATCAACGATCAGACTATTAGGGAGAGAGACTATTTCATTATTCAAGGTCCTCATTCTAGTGGAGCGAAGAGTTACTTTAGTTATCTTACCATAGGTATCAGCTATCTCCACCATATCCCCCACGCGAAATGGCTTATCCCAGAGAATTATTATACCAGCTATCATATTCGATAGTGTATCCTTAGCTGCAAAACCGATAGCGATACCCGCGATTCCCAAACCGCCAAGTAGAGGCATGATTTTTACTCCCACCTGGTCAGCAGCCATAATGACTGCCAGGACTATAATAACATATTTCACTATGCTGGTAAATAATTCAGCTATAGCCCTTTCAACTTTAGCTTTATCAAGAGCTTTAATTAAGAGAGCATCTAATATCCTATAGCTCACATATCCTATCACTAGAATAATAATAGCAGTTAATATTCTAGGGACAAAATTTATAAACTTAAGGTAAAATAGTTTAAGAGCGCCTATCTCTTGAGCAAAAATATCCATTATAATATTATCTCCTTTCCTTTATATAAAACTGATAATCTGCAAGGATCCACTAGCCTTATCTGCGATTAACTTACCGTTCTCAATTTGTTAATTCGAAAAGATAACCTTCTTCACAACACTCTGAGTAGCTATCGCATCCATAGTCTGAGAAAAAGGGATCTATTCCCTCTCGGCATCTAAAGCTTTTTTCGCCTTTTCTAGTAATTCGGATAGCAGAGGCACCTCCTGATAGGGATCTTTAAGCCGTACTCTCAGTTCTAAATTCATGCTAGAATCCCCCAGGTCGGTTACAACCATACTCGGTGCAGGATCCGTCAAGATCCTGTCATCTCCCTCAATTGTGCTCATCAGGATTTTTCTGACTTCATCTACATCCTCTTGGCGAGCAATGCCTACCGGGACCCACAGACATAATGAACCGCCTAGGGTATGATTAATTATCTTAGAACTGATGATCATATTATTAGGGAGGGAAACTATTTCATCTTTCAAGGTTTTCATCCTAGTGGAGCGAAGGGTTATTTTAATCACCTTGCCAAAGCTACTAGCTATCTCCACCATATCTCCCACGCGAAATGGTTTCTCAAGAAGGATTATTATACCTGCTATCATATCCGATATCGTCCCTCTAGCCGCAAAGCCAATAGCGATACCAGTGATTCCTAAACCGCCGAGTACAGCCGCGACTCGTATTCCCAAATGATCAGCAGCCATAACGATTGCCAGGGCTATAATGACATATTTCACTATGCTGGTAAACAATTCAGCTATAGGTTTTTCAACTTTAGCCCTATCAAGAACTTTAGTTAAGAGAGCATTTAATATCCTGTAGCTCAAATATCCTATCACTAAGATAATAATAGCGATTACGAGTCTAGGGATAGAATCTATAAACTTAAGGTAAAATAGTTTAAAAGTGCCTATATCTTCAGTTATGTCTTCAGTAAAATTATCCATCAGGACGTTACTTCCTCTCCTACTAACTTTGTATAAAGCTGCCAGATCCGTAAGGATCCGACAGCCTTATCTTCGATCAATTTATTAATCTGAGAAGATAACCTTCCTCACGACGTTCTGAGTAGCTATCGCATCCATAGTCTCCTGAGCCTTCTTCAAAGCGGCGACATCTAACTTGTCCAGCAACTCCCACGTAGCCTTGGTATTCTTAATCGCCATCGTTGCCGCCTCCACTCCGTCCTCCCGATAGGGAAACATATCGAGTGCGAACCAGCCTTGATAATTCGTTTCCTTGCAGTAGTAGAGGAACTCCAGAGTCTCCCAGAAGTTAATAACACCAGCGATCATATCATCATCCCATTCGCCATAAGCATCATTGAGATGGACATTGAAGAGTTTACCACGGCGATTAAGATAGGCAACGGACTCGCCCGGATTCTCGCGGCTCATCAAAGCATGTCCGAAGTCGATGGTCACCCCGACATTATCCAAGCCCACTTCTAGAGAAAGTGCCAGAGCCTTGCCCACACTACCGATCGTCATATGGGTGCGAGGTTCCTTTAATTTATATTCAACCCCTACTTTAATATCAGGAGCGGCATACTCACCGATCTCCCGAACTCCACTGACCTCTAAATCCCATTGAGTAGTATAATCCACTTGGAATGGATAATCGAAACCATCTGCTCCCAACCAGAGGGCAGCGCCAGGAGAACCTATCTCCCTAGCAAGATCGACCGACTTCCTAGCCTCCGCGAGCGCATCCGCCCTTATCTTCGGATCGCGGTTGGTGAAAGCACCATGCTTGAACTTGGGATCGCTCCAAACATTAGTATTAACATTAGAACAGAGCAAGTTACCATCCTTCAAAAGCTTCTTGAGCTTATCTACAGTTATAGAATCGAAGTCAGTCTGATGAACCTCTACAGCTTGTGCCCCTTCTACCCTAGTTGCTCTCTCTATCATCTCCTCAACGCTGACTTCAGGCCCATAACCTCCACTTGCGAATCTATCGGCGGTCTTTCCCAAAACCCATAAACCTGTAGAGAATTTCGGTTCTGCCATCTTTCCAATCAACCTCCTTATAAATTAGCTGCTAATAGAAACGACCTAAAATTAATGCTTAAGACCTAACCCACTGTGACTAGTTGGACCGATGATCG
>CAZSTA010000038.1:0-22273 GCA_964609495.1 uncultured bacterium
TTCTTTGAAGCTATTTAAATTCACCTGACTGTAAGGCACTTTCCAGATAAGAGGCGACTAATTGGAGTTGCTCTTTATAATCAGTTCGAGAGGTTGAGTAATTTATCATATCGGATGATTGACCCCTACTTCTCACAAACACTTCTCATCATATCCATAAAGCCAGGGAATGATACATCTATACATTCTGCCCCCTCTATTATCGTCTCCCCTTCAGCTACCAACCCCGCAACGGCTAAGGACATCGCCATTCGGTGATCTAGATAGCTATTAACTATCGCTCCTTTGAGCTTACCTCCTCCAGAGATGATCATTCCATCGGGTTTCTCCTCAACCCTCGCAGATAACTTCCTCAACTCGCTTACCATAGCGGCGATACGATCCGTCTCCTTAACTCGCAATTCAGAGGCGTCCTTGATGATCATCTCCCCTTCAGCGCGAGTTCCAGCTACGGCTAAGAGCGGTAGCTCATCTATCAACCTAGGTATTATATCCCCCCCAATGGTAACGCCGTGTAACTCGCTTCCCTTCACCGTGATATCAGCTACCATCTCGCCCGATATCTCCTCGATATTATCGATTTGCAAATCCGCAGACATCTCCCTTAAAACCTCTAATATCCCCGCCCTAGTAGGATTAATCCCCACTCGCTCGATAGTTAATTCCGATCCCTCAAGCATAGCGCCAGCAGTGAGGAAATAGGAGGCGGAGGAGATATCACCAGGAACGGAGATCGGTTTGCCTTGTAAAGAGGGAGAGCCAGTTATGGTGACAGTAGTTCCCTGCCTATCGATCTTCGCCCCTAGGTAAGATAGCATCCTTTCCGTATGATCTCTCGATCGGCTGGGTTCAGTAACCCTAGTTTCCCCCTCAGCGTTCAGTCCAGCTAAGAGTATGGATGATTTGACTTGGGCACTCGCTACCGGGGTGTGATAATCGATTCCTCTTAACTCTCCTCCATACACACTTAGAGGAGCGAGGCGACCACCATTCCTGCCCCAGATCTTGGCGCCCATCTCTCTTAAAGGATCAACAACGCGCCCCATCGGACGCTTACGCAGAGAAGCATCTCCAGTCAGCACCGTATAGAAAGGTTGACCAGCTAAGATTCCGAGCATAAGACGCATAGTGGTCCCTGAATTTCTCACGTCTAAGATATCTCCTGGCTCTCTGAGACCTCTTAATCCACAACCGTGAACGATTAATCTATCCTCTCCCATCCTATCTATCTCGACTCCTAGCTTCTGAAAGCAATTCAGGGTGCTTAGACAATCCTCTCCTGCTAGAAAACCATCTATCTCGGTTACCCCTTGAGCTAAAGAGCCGAACATCACCGCTCGATGAGAGATCGATTTATCCCCAGGGACTCTGATAATACCTCTTAAACACTTAACTGGCTTTATCTCTAACCGCATAACTCTCCCCTCGAACTCAGCGTCTTCTAGCCGCAAAACCTTCTCTTCTCAAGATAACTAAAGCTCTCTCTAAGGACTTGTTATCCTCAAGCTCCAGCTTCATTGTTCCCCGCTCTTCCTCCCTTATGTGCATTATCTCAATATCTCTGATATTGATATTTTCCCCCTTTAGAGCTGAAGAGATGCGACTGATCACCCCTGGCTTATCGGGAACTGGTATCACTATCTCATAGATGGATGGTAATAATCCCTTTCCAGTGCGAGGGATGTTATCCCTCAACTTCTTCGCCCTCTCAAAGGTTTCCATCAATCCATCATCGCTCTCTCCCTTTATGAATTCTTCCATCTCCTCGATCGTGGCTTTGAAATCGTTCAATACTCTCAAGATAACATCCTTATTCGTAAGGAAGATATCCCTCCACATAGCTGGAGAGCCGCTCGAGACTCTGGTGGTATCGCGAAATCCTCCTGCGGCTAAGGATAGGAGTTCACTATCGGAGGCGGATATCTTTCCCACAGTATTCATAAGACATACCGCCGCAAGATGAGGAAGATGGCTCACCGCGGCTACGATCCTATCGTGTTCCTCAGGTGAGAGCTTGACTATCTGCGCCCGAATCCTCTCCAGAAGAGCGGAGAGCGTATCGACCGCCGAGGGATCAGTTTTGGAGGTAAGGGTCAGGACGTAAACCGCGTTTTCGAATAGATAGGGATCAGCCGCCTCTATCCCTATCTGCTCTGAGCCAGCCATCGGATGTCCTCCCACATAGAAGATGTCAGAGGGAAGCATCTCTTCCACTCTCTTTACGACCCTCAATTTAGTGCTTCCCACATCCGAGATGATAGCTCTTGGTTTTAGGTAAGGGATGATCTCCCTGATAATCTGAACGATTGTCCTCACCGGAGTAGCTACTATAACTATATCTGCATCCTTAACTCCCTGACTGAGCTTCACAGTTCCTCTATCTATCGCCCCGATCTCAGTCGCGATCTTTATAGCTCTCTCATCTAAATCGACTCCTATGATCTCACTGCCCAACTCGTTTCTCTTGAAAGCCATAGCTAAGGAGCCACCGATCAACCCTAAACCCACTATGGAGATCTTAAAAGGAAATTCAGACATTCGTATTAAACCTGCCTTCCTAGAGCCTCAGCTACTCGTTTAACTTCCTCCACCAATTGCCCGAATTCCTCCGGGATTAGAGATTGAGGTCCATCCGAGATAGCTTTCTCAGGATTGGGATGAACTTCTACCAGTAAACCATCAGCACCAGCCGCGATCGCAGCTCTAGCCATCGGTATAACCAGACTCCGCCGGCCAGTGCCATGGCTGGGATCAGCTATCACTGGGAGATGGCTCAATTGCTTAACTAGAGGGATAGCATTTAGATCAAGAGTATTCCTAGTATAGGTCTCAAAGGTCCTTATCCCTCGTTCACACAATATAACGTTGAAGTTCCCCATATCCAAGATATACTCCGCGGAGAGAATCCACTCCTCGACTCGTGCGCTCATCCCTCGTTTTAAGAGCACCGGTTTATTCGTTCTTCCCACCTCCTGCAACAACATGTAATTCTGCATATTGCGTGTTCCGATCTGGAAGATATCGGTATATTTCGCTACCATCTCGACATGTTGAGGGGACATAACCTCGGTTACGATCGATAGCCCGGTCTCCTCCTTGGCTTGAGCTAAGATCTTGAGTCCTTCCTTCCCCAATCCTTGAAATTTATGGGGAGAGGTGCGAGGTTTGAAAGCGCCGCCTCGCAATATCAAAGCACCGGCCTCTTTTACAGCCTTAGCTGTCTCCATAACTTGCTCATAGCTCTCCACCGCGCATGGCCCTGCCATTAGGACGATCCTGTTCCCTCCGATCTTTATCCCATTAACATCAACAATAGTATCCTGCTCCTTGAAGATTCTGCTGGCTAGTTTAAACGGACGCATAATAGGGACTACCTTCTCCACTCCTGGGAAAGCCTCCAGAGGCTCGTCCCGAAGGGGCTTCTCATCCCCGATAGCGCCAATTATAGTCCTCTCTATTCCAGTGGAGAGATGGGTCTTAAACCCTAGCTCGTGAAGACGCTCTACAACATGCTCTATCTCCTTTTGCGTTGCATCTGCCACCATTACAATAACCATTATTATTCACTCCTTAAAAACTATACTCATCCATTCTCTAAATCTGGTCTTAAACTTTTGGCTTTGTTTAGATATACATGCTTTATTTCCTTCTGCGTCTTCTCGGTATTAACCAAGATCAAAACTCGAACTACCCTAGAGAGTGTTCCTGAAACATCCATCTCTTGAGCACAAGTTCGAGGCACAAATTCCCATCCAGGTCTCCGAGCCGCTAAAGCCGGAAAAGCGGCATTTAGATCGGAAGTGGCGGTGAAGAGCATACTAGCTACATCCTCAAGCTTTATATCATTAGCCCTTATGATCTCATCCAACAGCTCAGATGTGCCCTCTACTATAGCCTGTTTGGTATTCTCCGAAATAACTGTAGCTCCCCTAATACCGCGAACTGCCATTCCACCATCTCCTAGCTGTCCAGATTGATAATTCACTAATTACCGACCTTATTGGAGTGAAATTCGTTCTCCAATATCTCCAATATATCCTCCTGCGACTCAACTACCTTCGCCCTATCGGCTATCAGCTCGTTATATAGAATCGAGGCTCTTCCCTCTACAAAATCCCTCTCCGATATGGGGGTCTCCTGATGAATTATCAGAGGGATATTATTATCTAAGGCGAACTTAGCCGCCTCGAGATTCTTCATATTCCCATGACCGATAGGAATATTAGTTAGGATTACTACATCAGCCTTTTCGATAGCTCGTAGATTGAGCTTATGAGTATCCTCCCTTATCGGAGAGAAAGGTATCTCCTCAACCACCTCTACCCCTAGAGATATAGCTAGTTCCCAATCCGAATCTTTGACGTTTAAAGCTCCAACAGTTATTTTATATCCCTCTTTGCACAGACGAGAGATTACCGTCTGACCTGCTCCTCCTCCACATATTATATGCACTCTCAAGGTCTTGGTGAATAAGCTTCTCTTCTGATTCGGATAGGGGATCACCAAGGGTCTATTAGAAAAGGTATCCTTTCTTATAATCACTTCCGCGTTATATACCGCCTTTATATTATCAGCGGTTATAACTTCCTCGGGGCGACCAGAGGCGAATATCTTCCCTTTATTAAGCATTATAAGATAATCACAATATTGGGATGATAAGTTTAGATCATGGGATACCGCGATAATCGTTAAATCCTCCTCTTTATTGAGCCTTTTGATAAGATCGAATATCTCCAATTGATAATTTATATCCAAGTGGGAAGTAGGTTCATCTAAGAGCAGAAGAGTTGGCTCTTGCGTCAAAGCTCTAGCGATAATAACCCTTTGCTTCTCCCCACCCGATAGCTCCGTAAAGGGACGATGAGCTATATCCCAAGTATCCGTAAGTTGCATCGCTCTCTGGGCGATCTCTCTATCTCTCTCCCCCTCCTGGGAAAATCTTCCTATATAGGGCGCTCTTCCCATAAGGACTATCTCCCAGGCGGTGAAAGCAAAGGAGATCTCGCCATCTTGAGGAACGACCGCGACTCTCCTAGCTAGATCTCTCCTCTTAAATAATTTGATATCCTTCCCCTCTAGGATGATATCTCCCTCAGAAGGTTTTAACACCCGACTTATATTTTTCAACAGAGTAGATTTCCCCGAGCCATTAGGCCCTATGATCCCCACGAACTCCCCTCTATCTATGGAGAAACTTATATCGTGCAGAACCTTTATAGTCTCATAGTCGAAGTTTACGTTACGAACTTCTAGTGAAGTTTTGAGCAAGATTTGATCACCCCTTAGATCCCGAACATTCGGGTATCAAGATAGCTTCGAAAGTCGATTATACTCACTCTAATTACATAACTCAGTTCAGCAACTCAAATTACAAGAGACTGAATCGCTACTTTGTTTGCTAAGGCCAATCATAGAACTATTGCTTCGAAGATAACTTAGATATAAAACACGGAAACACAAGGCCGAGATAGGTGAGGCTAAAATCTACATCTACGACGGTGTTTCCGCGGACTAGGATTACCATTATTTTTGAATAGAGCTTGAACTTTTACTAACAGCTCAGAGATACCCCTACTCACCGATTATTCACCACTCGGAGGGGCTTCCTCCTCGGTCAACTCCTTCTTCTCTTCCTCGCTTAACTGCTTAGTCTCTCCCTCCTTCTTCTCGATCTCAGGTGCAGGAGCAGTTACCTCTGAACTCTCTATCTTCTCCTCAACCTTAGCTTCCTCAAGGGATGGCTTTTGCTCTTCTCTCTCTTCGGCCTCCTCTGGCTTCCCTTTCTCCCTCTGAGCATCAGATATGATCTTTAAGCCGATCAATACTAGGATGATGGGCCATAACCTCCCAATATTGAATCTGAAGAAGCCAAAGTTACCGAGTAAGATAAAAGCTCCTACTATAACCAATATCCAACCTAGAGTAGAACTTGTCATTATCTATCTACCTCCTTTTTTGATTTGCTTAAGTTTCTTTATCTCTTCCCTCGTTAGTATTCTATAATCGCCAGATTTTAACCCCTCAAGGTTTATATCTCCTATGCTTATCCTCTTCAAGGCAAGAACTGGATGACCCACAGCCTTACACATCCTCTTTACTTCCCTCTTTCTCCCCTCCCGAAGAGTTAGAAGAAAAACTGATCTTCGAGGATCGCTAGATAATAGTTCGACTTCCGCTTCTGCCGTTCGTCCATCCTCTAACTCAACTCCCCTACTCAGTTTATCAAGACTTTCCTTATCAATAACTCCCTTAACTTCCACTCGATAGGTCTTAGGGATTTGATAGCGAGGGTGAGTCAAAAGATCGGCTAATTCTCCATCATTAGTTAGGAGGAGAAGTCCTTCTGTATCAAAATCCAATCTCCCTACTGGATAGACCCGCTCCTTTATATCAGGTATCAGGTCTAATACTGTGGGACGCCTGTATGGATCGGATACTGTAGAGAGGTAGCCCTTAGGCTTATTTAGAACGAGATAAACTTTATCTTCCTTCTCGTTTATCAGTTCCCCATCGACTCTGATCTCATCCCTTTGGGGATCTACCGAACATCCCAGCTCAGTTACTACCCGCCCATTAACCGTTACTCTACCAGCGGCGATCAGCTCCTCGCTATGCCTTCGAGAGGCAACTCCGGCGTGCGCAAGGAATTTATGTAAGCGTTCCACCGCCTACTTCCTCCCTGATCACCACACAACCAAACTCTTTGCCTATCCTCTCCGCTTCTTCCTTATCCTCTCTGCCCCAAACAGACCATCCTCCGGTTAGCTCTCCCCCAACATATATATCCACCCTGTTATCCTTAATAACCATTACTTTGGAGTTCTTCTTCCTCATTTTCTCAACTTGACGCCGAACGACTTCCTCAGCATCGATCTCCATAACTCTTAGGGCGATGAAGAGACAGGAGAGGGCATCTTCCAGCTCCTTCTTCGCAAGTTCCTGATCTCCCATCATCAAAGCTCTTAGGGATTCAGCTACTTCCTCATTCAGATGGCTTAGGGCCTGTCTAGGATCGTTCGTCATATACTTCCGATTATCCCAAATTAGTTCTATAGCCTCTTTAATTTCCATATTTAATTTTCCTTTCTAAGCAGCGGTCAAGAAGGTAATACATCTAAAGGATCTTCGATTTTCTATTCCCCTATGGAAAATAGAAATTGAAAACCTTCTTTGCCAGTGAAAAACATTTCTCTGCTATAGTTAGGGATTCTTTGGCGTCCTCTTCGCCAAACAATTGCCAAGGATCTCTATAAGTTGCCTCATCACCGTAATCGGTCATAAAATGCTTCTCGAATCCTATCTCCTCAAATAAGGATAATGCTTTGTCTATATCCTCTATCAGATCTTTATCTATCATCTTATCTTTGACTAATCGCTTCAATTGAATTGAGGGATTGTGAGATTTCTCGATTGGCTCGAAGATAACTATTATCGCCTTCCCCGAATTTTCAACTGATAATTGAGAATTATCAACGCAGGATCTCCAACGAGAAAGTGTTAGATCTTGCTTCGCCTCAGTTAGAAATCCCTCAGCTAAACGAAGACGATAATGTGCCTCCTCCTCACAATTCATGATATCCCTCCCAATCTATCCCCCACTTCCCCTTAGGTCGCCGTTTCCAACTCCAGTAGAACTCGCCATTCTCCTTCTTCCTCTCCAGACCAGATTCCTTGATTATCTCCTTTATCCTGAGCAACCGTTTGGACATAAAATCCTTATCGTAAAGGACTATTCCATCCAAGCCTATATCCAAGAATAGAGAGGGGAAGTTATTGATGACTTCCTCTCTAGTCTTCGCGATTATGGAGATCCTCTCCTCAAATTTCCCTGTTAGCGGTCTTCTCACAAAACGAGTTCTCTTGAAGGGGCTGGAAGGAAGTTCCTCAACCACTAAGAAGATGTCATAATCGCTGGTTTCCTTAGCTCCCCCTCTAGCCCTTGAGCCAAAGAGTACGATAGAGATTAGATAATCTCCTAGGTATTCCTTATAGCACCTAACTAACTTTTCCTTAAAATTGCTATCCATCTCAACTAAATATGCATAGCTTCCCTAACTTCTTCCATCGTCTTCTGAGCCACTTTCCTAGCTCTATTCGCTCCTTCAGCCAGGATCTCGTCGATCTTCTTCGGATCGCTCTCAAATTCTCTGCGGCGAACTTGAATAGGAGCTAAAGCCTCTAATAAATTCTCGGAAAGCCTGTTCTTGCAATCGACACATCCTAAAGCTCCGCTCTCACAATTCGCCTTGATCTCGGCGGTCTCATCGCTACTGTAAACCAAATGGAAAGCATAAACAGGACAATCATCTGGATGACCAGGGTCTCCTTTATATATCTTAGTGGGATCGGTGAACATAACCTTTATCTTCCGCTTGATATCCTCTGAATCATCAGCCATACAGATATGATTACCGTAGGATTTGCTCATCTTCCGCCCATCAATGCCAGGTAGGAGAGCGAACTTAGTCAACTTAGCTTGAGGCAGAGGGAATATCTCTCCATAAAGAGAATTGAACCTTCTAGCTATCTCCCTAGCAAGCTCCAGATGTGGTAACTGATCCCTACCAACTGGAACAGTATCCGCTTTATATATGAGGATATCGGCGGCTTGTAGCACCGGGTAACCTAGGAAGCCATAGTTCACCGACTCCATCTTCAATTCCTGAATCTTCTCCTTATAAGTAGGAACACGCTCCAACCAAGGGACAGGAGTCAACATAGAGAATAGCAAGTGAAGTTCAGCATGCTCCTTAACATGAGATTGGACGAAGATCGTGCATCTCTCAGGATCCAGTCCGGCGCTCATATAATCTATCGCTAGCTCCCTGATATTAGATTTGATATCGCTTGTATCCTCATAAGCTGTGGTGAGCGAGTGCCAATCTACGATCACCGAGAACATCTCATATTCATCCTGAAGTTGCACCCAATTGTGCAAAGCTCCCTCTAAATTTCCCAGATGTAACTTCCCCGTAGGTTGCATTCCGCTTAAAATCCGTCCTTTAGGCAATTCATCTTCCTCCTTAAACATAATTGATAAAGTCTATTAGCCAATCAATATACCAGTAAAAAATTGCACAATCGGCCATATTATTCCACCAATCACTCCTACTAAAAGGAGAGCGAATAGTATGAAGAAACCGTATGGCTCGATCCGAGAAAAAGCTATAGCTTGCCTCATCGGTAATATCCCGGTCAGGATACGAGATCCATCCAGAGGCGGTATCGGGATCAAGTTGAATATCCCCAACAATAGGTTAAGATATATGCACATAAGCAAGAAGCTGAAGAGAGGTCTGGCTGAATAAATGGAGATACCAGAGCTGAGCAATAATCTCCAGATAATTGAGAATAAAATAGCCAGAGAGAAATTAGCTCCTGGTCCAGCTAAACTTACCCACATCATATCTCGCTTTGGATTCTTGAAGTTTCGAGGATTCACTGGGACTGGCTTCGCCCAGCCAAATCCTACTCCGCTCAGGCTGGAGATGACAAACATCAAAGTCCCTAGCGGATCGAGATGGATCAGGGGATTCAAAGTCAAGCGCCCGTTGTCACGAGCAGTAGGATCTCCCAATTTATCGGCTACCCATCCGTGCGAATACTCGTGAAAGACGATAGCTAGTAAGAATATAGGTAAAGTTGTGATAAAACGCGTTATAAGACTCAATAGCTCTTTATTCCCTCCTCCGCCTTTCGAGAGAGTAATTCCTCGATATATTTTAACTGTTCCTCTCTCGAACGAACTTTTCCATCCAACTTAGCATCCAAAACCGAGGTCAATAACTCCTTAAATAAAAGACTTGGTTTGAGTCCCATCTCTAATAGATCATTTCCATCTACCTCGATCTCAGTGGAACGCAATTTATCCAAGAATAAGCTCATCTTATCTATAGCTATCCGCTTATCAGCTTTAGCCATAAGGAAGAATGTAGCTTCTAAGGGCAGAGATATTAATTTGTGATAGATAAAGCTGGGCGGATATTCCTTCTCTGCCGAGAGAGCTGATATGATCTTCTGAGCCAACTTCGGAGTATCTGACATAAGTTCGATATTCTTCTTCGTCAATCTCAATCGGTTACCGATCTTTTTGATCCTCTCAGCTCTAAAATCCTGAAACATAAGGATGAAATATACGAGCCAAACCTCTACCTGTTGCTTCCTCACTAATTCCTGGTGATAAGAGAGCATCTCCTCCACTCTTCTTAATTCCTCCTCAAGATCTGGGGTGAGCCTCAAATCGGGATGGATAAAGCGTAATATATTTAACTCAACCATTCTCTTTATCGCCCTATAGGGAGAAACTTCTCTGAAGAGGATAAGAAGTTCATCTCTTAATCTCTCTCCACTCAAATTCTTTATCATATCGAGATCAACCGTATTTTGAATGAAGCCCACCGTTTGTCCTTCAATATGAAAATTATAACGAAGCTCGAATCTTATGGCTCGAAAGAGGCGAGTTGGATCTTCCACAAAACTCAGGTTATAAAGGACCCTTATAACTCCATTGGCAAGATCCCTCTGCCCCCCGTAAAAGTCAACTAACTCTCCAAATCTCCTCTTATTCAATCTAATCGCCATAGAGTTGATGGTAAAATCCCTTCTATAAAGATCCTTCTTTATAGAACTGTAGTCTATCTTAGGAAGAGCGGCTGGATATTCATAATATTCGATTCGGGAGGTAGCTACATCTATATGAAAATCGTCGGGAAGGATTATAACCGCAGTCCCAAAGGCTTCATGGCTTCGCACCCGACCTCCTAACACCCGAGCCAGAGCTTTAGCAAAAGTTATACCCTCTCCTTCAACAACGATATCGATATCGAGATTCTCCACACCTAATAATAGATCTCTAACGAATCCCCCCACTGCATAAGCGGGATATCCCACCTCATCTGCTACTTCACCCACCTTTCTAAGGAGGGAGAAGACCCATTCGGGTAAATTATCCTCCATAGGTTTCTTCAAACTACGTCTTATAATGCTCTTTTCCCCATTCACCTTATAAGTAGCAAACGATGTCTTCGGGAGGTTATCTTCCCCATACAGAGTTCTGAGTAAATCTTTGCGAGTAACGATCCCCAACAAGCGCTCATCCTCCACAACTGGAAGACGACCGATACTGTTCTCGATCATCAACTCCTGCATCTGCTTTAACGAGGTCTCTGGCTCTATAGTGATGAGCGAACGAGACATAAACCTAGAAACTGGGGTGTTTCCCAAGCCATGATATCCAGCTTTATCTATATCTTTGCGGCAGATAATCCCCACCAACTTGTTGCCCTCCATAACTGGTAGGCCACTATGACCATAACGTAACATAATTTTTCTCGCCTCTTCAATAGTGGTATTGACATCGATAGTCTTGACTGGCGAGGACATTATA
Organism: uncultured bacterium; assembly: GCA_964609495.1. Lineage (GTDB taxonomy): Bacteria > CAZSTA01 > CAZSTA01 > CAZSTA01 > CAZSTA01 > CAZSTA01. The sequence continues at coordinate 11,387 of CAZSTA010000038.1, forward strand.
TCACCAGCTTTGGAGATCGGTCTTATCTTCTGTCCTACTACCTCTAACAAATCGGCCTCGATTCTTGTGAAATCCAAGTTTTTTATCGAAGCCGAGGCTGCCTCAGGGTGACCGCCCCCTCCAAATTCCCTAAGCACCTCATCAACATCCAAGGCTCTAGTTCGACTCCTACCCACCACATAGATATGGCTATCCATCTTCACTATCACGAAGATCGCTTCGGCATTCTCGATATCCACCAACTTGTGGGTGAGCATAGCTATCTCTCCCACATACCCACGAACTTCAGCCTGGGCGGTTAGTAATCTTATCCCCTTTATGAAGTATTCCCTAAGAGAGCGGATCAACTTCTCCAAAAGAAGCCGTTGCCCCTCGGTTAAAGCTCTGGATATAAAGCTAGATACTACGGAGAGCTTAGCCCCCTTACCCACTAGATAGGCAGCCGCTTTGATATCTGCTACTCTGGTACTTGAAAAGGTCAAACTTCCAGTATCCTCATATATTCCCAAAGCTAAAATCGTAGCCTCCAGAGGGGTGAGAGAGATATTCCTCTCCCTAAGCAGACGAACCAAGATAGTGGTAGTTGCTCCCATCTCCTCAGTTATATCCATATCGCTTCTAACATCATTTTCGCTGGGGGGATGGTGATCATAGGTATGAATCTCTATCCCTGGATTATCCAATACCTTCTCGATGCCACCTAATCGATCTTTCTGCTTAGTATCAACCAAAATCAGACGATCAACTCTATCGAGATCTACATCTTTAGGGCTTTTAAGATCGAGAGAATCCTGGTATAGCTCGATAAATTCCTTTACATTTCTATCCAAAGCTCCACCTATGATTAATTGAGCTTCTGGATATAGTTTCTTAGCCGCCACCATCGCGGCTAAAGCATCGAAATCGGTAGCGGTATGAGTGGTTATTATCTCCATTTGGTAGCAACTCTTAAATAAGATAAATTTACTAATAAATAGCTTGTAGATATATTGTAACATAATAATCGAGCTTCTGTCAAGTATTTATTGAGAAGGGGATGCATTTAGAATCGGGGATCAAAGAGTCTTTACTTCGTAATGATTTCAGATCGAGTTATAACTCCCCCTCACCCTGGCCCTCTCCCACGAGGGGAGAGGGAACATCGAGATAGAGCTTAAGTCTATGCTTCGCATTATTTATCGTCCCCCCCTCCCTCGATGGGAGGGGCTAGGGGAGGGTGATTTAAGGAAATTCAAATCCAAAGCTGCCTAGCACGATATTCTACATGCTTACAATATGACTCAAATCATTTGACAAAATGGGAAAAATGTGTTATTATTAAAATTAGGTTTTCCTTTTGAACGAAGAGGGAAAGATAAAAATAAAGGGCCGAAAAGGAGGTGATAAGGGTAGATAGGCAGATCTACCCGGGAAAAGGAAGTTTTCTAAAAAGAGAGAAAGTGTTGGAAAACTAATTTCTCTTTCTAGGAGCTTTCCCAGAAGGACGGACCATATCTAAATTTGAAAGGAGGTGTCCTTGTGAACAAGTATAGAAATACTCTATTAATCGCATTGGCTCTCATCTTTCTGTTCAGCCTTAATATGGTCTGGGCTGAAGAGACCACGAGAGTAAACATTCAAGGAGCGTTATTCGGCGCGACTTCTGATGGGACTCCTATTGAGGAATATACGCTGATCAATGACAATGGTGTGATAGCCAAGTTTATTACCTTAGGTGGTACCCTCAGCGAGTTACACGTGCCTGATCGAAACGGCGTTTTGGCTGACGTCGTGCTTGGTTTCGATACTGTTGCTGACTATGAGAATCCTGATAGAAATCCCTACTTTGGCTGTATCACAGGTCGATACGCCAACCGTATCGCTAAGGGGAAGTTCTCAATCGATGAGGATAGTTATACTCTGGCGATAAACAATCCTCCCAATACTCTGCATGGTGGGTTCAAGGGCTATAGAGATGTCGTATGGAAAGCTACTACTCATTATACACCTGAGGGTCCAGCTATCACCTTCACCTACAGGAGTCACGATGGTGAGGAGGGATATCCTGGCAACCTCGACATAGCAGTCACCTACACCTTGACGAACGAGAATGAGGTGAAGATTGAGTATTTGGCTACTACCGATAAGCCCACAATCGTTAACCTGACCAATCACAGCTATTTCAACCTTGCTGGCGCTGGTTCGGGGACGATCTTAGATCATGAGCTGATGATCGTGGCAGATAACTATACCCCAGCGGACGACACGCTGATTCCAACTGGCGAGATCGCACCAGTTGCAGGAACACCATTTGACTTCACCAAGCCTATGAAAGTCGGTGCCCGAATAGATGAGCCCCGTAAACGCCCGACATTCAGGGGTTACGACCACAACTACGTCCTGAACAGCCAGGATGGTTCGCTTGCCTTGGCTGCACGCCTTTATGATCCGGGTTCTGGTCGAGTGATGGAGGTATATACGACCGAGCCGGGAGTGATGTTGTATACAGGTAATTGGCTTGATTTGAAGTCTGCGAAGGATGGTATGGACTATGTTGAGAACGCTGCGTTAGCCCTTGAGACTCAACATTATCCCGACTCGCCTAACCATCCGAATTTCCCCTCGGTCATCCTCCGACCAGGAGAGACCTATAAAACAACAACAATCTATAAATTCTACACGAAATCGTTATTCGGCAGGACTTCCGATGGGACTCCCATTGAGGAATATACGCTGATCAATGACAACGGTGTGATAGCCAAGTTTATTACCTTAGGTGGTACCCTCAGCGAGTTACACGTGCCTGATCGAAACGGCGTTTTGGCTGACGTCGTGCTTGGTTTCGATACTGTTGCTGACTATGAGAATCCTGATAGAAATCCCTACTTTGGCTGTATCACAGGTCGATACGCCAACCGTATCGCTAAGGGGAAGTTCTCAATCGATGAGGATAGTTATACTCTGGCGATAAACAATCCTCCCAATACTCTGCATGGTGGGTTCAAGGGCTATAGAGATGTCGTATGGAAAGCTACTACTCATTATACACCTGAGGGTCCAGCTATCACCTTCACCTACAGGAGTCACGATGGTGAGGAGGGATATCCTGGCAACCTCGACATAGCAGTCACCTACACCTTGACGAACGAGAATGAGGTGAAGATTGAGTATTTGGCTACTACCGATAAGCCCACAATCGTTAACCTGACCAATCACAGCTATTTCAACCTTGCTGGCGCTGGTTCGGGGACGATCTTAGATCATGAGCTGATGATCGTGGCAGATAACTATACCCCAGCGGACGACACGCTGATTCCAACTGGCGAGATCGCACCAGTTGCAGGAACACCATTTGACTTCACCAAGCCTATGAAAGTCGGTGCCCGAATAGATGAGCCCCGTAAACGCCCGACATTCAGGGGTTACGACCACAACTACGTCCTGAACAGCCAGGATGGTTCGCTTGCCTTGGCTGCACGCCTTTATGATCCGGGTTCTGGTCGAGTGATGGAGGTATATACGACCGAGCCGGGAGTGATGTTGTATACAGGTAATTGGCTTGATTTGAAGTCTGCGAAGGATGGTATGGACTATGTTGAGAACGCTGCGTTAGCCCTTGAGACTCAACATTATCCCGACTCGCCTAACCAGCCGAATTTCCCCTCAACTATTCTCCGACCAGGAGAGACCTATACAACGACAACAGTCTATAAATTCTACACCGAGTAATACATCACTCGCCAGTTCTGGCAAAACGCTAAACTCTAACCCCCCGTCAATGACGGGGGGTTGTTTTTGACATGAGAACTTGTTGACTTAATGAAACGATAATACGGTGCATGGCCACCCCAAATGGGGGGCCAGCACTTTTTTTTGATAGAACGGGGGTTTTTTTCCTTTCAATGCTTTTTCGGGATCTTCTGGAACTTGTAAAGATTATTGGTTGGATTTTGGGGGAAAAAATTAAATCAATTTTCATAACCAGAGCAGGTGTCAGTATATGCCGCATGAGTTAAGGAGTACTCTTAAAAATATTTTCAAAGAATACTTCCAGGACTTTTATCTTATAGAAAATATGCAAAAACACTGGACAACAACCTATAAGTGTGATATAATTCTAATTAATGTTCAAGCCGAAGATATTTTAAGAAGGAGGAGGTGATGGGGTCAAAGGAGAGCGTTGGCTACTATAAATCGCTTTCAGAAATCCTTTAATGGGAAGATGCCAATTTCTAATCAAGAAAGGAGTTGATTACAATGGACATCTCACTCAGATCAGTTGGTTCTTTTATCATCGGAATAATTATCTTGGGAATAATATCCTCTAATATAGCAGAGGGTAGAGAGCAAGATTTCATTCTTTATCCTGGTGATCCTTTTATGTCTAATGCGGGCGGGGAAAGGGTATATAATTCTAAATTGAGGATAGTATATGAATCGGCTTTACAGAGTGTAGCTATCTGGGAGTGGGAGATCGATAGCTTCGAGATAAAAAATGGAAATGCCCATATAATAGCTAAAAAGTATAGGGATGCTTCTGAGGATTTTGTAGGGACTTTATATTTAACTGCCATATCCGAGGATAAGACAGGCGCTAGGGTAATTATATTACCTGTAGGTAATCTGGCTGAGTTTGAGGGGATGTATTGGATCGAGGTAGAGGAGATGAGAAACAAATTGCTGGAGCAGATAGCGATAGCTTTGGGAGAAAATAACGAGCAATAAGAGGTGAATAGTAGCGATGTCAATGCTTCTCGAGACTATCCTATCGAAGCTAGGATCTAGATTCAGCTTTAATTTTCGTCCACGAGGGAGAGCTATCTGGGCCTCTCCGCTGGCAGGTTGAAACTTTTTGAAAATCTATTCTTATTAAAGCTAAGCGATATTTTTGATTACTAGAAGTCTAAATAAAGGAGTGAGGAGATCTCTTATGAATAAATTTTCGGTAACAGCTTTAGTTTTAGCTTTGGTTTTTATGCTCTTTTCTCTGTCTGTTGAAGCAGGAACTCCAGAGTTATTATCCAAGAATGGAAAGATCTTGAAGGAACTTACGAGCATAGAAGCGTTTGAGAGCTATAAAGCGACTCTTAAGGAGGATAAAATCGCTCTTAATCTCGAGGGAGCTACTGCGGTTGAGATAGAAGGCATAATAGTAGCTGTTGTTCCTCTTGCTCAGGATAATCTCCCCAATAAGATATCAGAACGTACTCTTCTGGGAGTGTATATAGAGAAGGATTCGGGGAAAACTATCGTAGGGGCGTTATCTGTTACCCCGGTAGGTAAGGATTATATAGCTGATATAGCGACGCCTGAGGGAGATACTATATCTGAACATATAGCTGAAATAGGAAGATTAAAAAAGGCGCTAGATGCTTCTATCGCGTTGCTCTATTCTGATGGAAGCATCGAGGTCAGTTGGAAGAGGATCAAGGTCTCCATCAGCGGTGAGCCCTTGATGAGAGCTAGGGGAGAAACAGGAGATATGTAATTGGGAGATAAAGATCGGAAGCTTGAGCTTTCCGATCTTTTTATCTTATCCGCAGACAATTTTATAGTTTAGACCTAAGGAGGAGGTATGATGTATATATATAAAATTATATTGTATTCGGTAGCCTTATGTTTGCTGACTTTGGCATTGGGAGCAGGTTGTGGTAGTTTGATCTCTGAAGAGGAAGAGATCCAATTGGATTTCGACTACATCTCCCTAGGCGAAACAGGAGATATGTCCATCATCAAGGCGGTAGTTCCTCAAGAGAATATAGGGTTCTATAAGAAATATAGGAATATAAACGATGATAAGACTTGGAAGAAACATAAGAGTAGAATCGTTAAGATCAAATCGGTCAAGTTCTCAGGAGTAGCTCGTAACGGAACTGGAAGTAGAACTAATCCCGAGCCAGCCTCGGCATTGCTCTTCTTAAGCGATAAGGATAATCTCGATTATAACAACATCGAGGATCAAGGAATTCCCTTCCTCAGAATCGATTTTGCGAGTGGGGAGAAAGAGAAAACTATAACCAATGAGACAATCAGTGACTTAGCTAAGATCGAACCCTTACTGAAAGGGGGGACCTTCTACATCTATGCGAAGGGGATCCCTTATAAGAGAGTAGCTATTGTCGTCAGAAATTGGTATCTGAAGGTAAGGATCAAAATAAGAATTCTATGAGATAGATTCGATGAATTATGAATGGGGAGTTAAATAAGAAGGTTTAAAATCCACATCTCACCAGGGTGATGGTGTGGATTTATCTATAAGGTCTATCAACTCGTGGTTTCTTTACGTCTATGCCGAGCCGATCTCAATTTGGATAATGCGATCTTAGATGAAGACGGTCGTATTCGTTTTATAGATTGGGAGTGTAGCGGTTGGGGAGATCTTGCTTTGGAGCTTGCTGAGCTGCGCTGGCATCCTAAATCCCAGATGATCACCGATGAACAGTGGAATTGGCTGTGGGAAAATTACGAGATACCAGCAGAAGATAAGGCACTTCATTTACGAAGAGAGATATATGAGCATCTTATTCTAATTTGGTGGTGTCTGCGAACTTTGCAGTATATCATCGAAAGAGCTACAGGAAGAGGAAAGCGCTTAGTTGATATTTCCAATATCTCGCTTGAGGAAAAGCGGGAGCAATTTTGGTATTATTTTGAAATGGCGACCAATAGATATCTCAATAAGCCTTGAGAGTGGGGATCGTAAATAACTATTCATCTCTAAGTGAGGGGGATAGAGAACCAATATTTTTAAGAAAGGAGTTTTAAAATATGGCTAAAGTGTTGATAATCTATTATTCTAGATCAGGTCATACCAAGAGTATGGCTGAATGTGTAGAGAGAGGAGTTAAATCCCAGGGAGTAGAGGTCGAGACTAAGGCGGTTAATGATGTTAAGCTGGAAGAACTGCTTGAAGTGGATGGCATAATAATAGGCTCTCCCACTTATTATGGAACGATGTCGGCTGAGATCAAGAAACTCCTCGACGATAGCGTTAAGTATCACGGAAAGCTGGAAGGAAAGGTCGGAGCGGCCTTCTCATCTTCAGGAGGGCTCGCTGGTGGAAACGAGACTACGATTATGGATATTTTAAAGGCTATGTTGATCCACGGGATGATAATTCAAGGCGATCCCCAGAAAGATCATTATGGACCTGTATCCGTAGGAAAGCCGGACGAGAGGAGCGAGGGAACTTGTGAGAGATTAGGAGAAAGGGTAGCTCAGTTAATCAAGAAGATTTGTAAGGAATAGTTATCTGAGCTTTAACTCTAGTTATATTCCACCATAAGGCATGTAAAATCTTGCTAGCAGATTTTTGGGAAAATTCATAACAAATTTCGCTCATATTGGAATAGCGTGCCTAGCTAAAAATGTCTATACTTAGCAATAAAGGAAACTTTTGCCGGTAACAAAACTCAAGGTTCAAAAATTTCCTTTACCCCCTCCTCTAACCCCTCTCATCGAGGGAGGGAAAGATAGGAAGATTAATTTCTACTTGGATGTCTTCTCTCCCCTCGTGGGAGAGGGAACGATTATTCCCCCCGCCCTTGACGGGAGGGGGTCAGGGGAGAGTGATTTATTTGAATCTACTTAAAATTCCTGAAGAAGGGTAAGCAACTTCCGATCTAGCTTGTGCTCATACCAGTCTTCATAATTTACATCCTGACGGCCGGAATCGAGTATCCCAAAGGACCCTCGGAAATTCCAGAGCGCATATCCGATCCCATAGGAGGTCAAGATCTCTAGGACATCACGGAGCCAGTCGAGGAATACCTTATGGGGAGTGTAACTGAACGCTCCGCCTTCTCCGCAGTGGACACCAACCCCCTGGCGGGCGAGGTTAGCCCACTTTTCGTAGTATTCTTCCAGATCTTTTCGATCCCAAGGCTTGCCGTAGTGTAATCCTCCAGGCCAGGTAGGTTCGGGCCAATTCTCACCGCCGACCCAACTCGCCTTATAGTGACTCACTCCCATTGGGTCATATGCCCGACAGCTCTGAGCGATTCCAAGATCCACAAGTTCAGGGCAGGGATCCCGCCCCCAACTAAGTCCATCGGCGATGATCAGGCGGTCGGGATCAACCTCTCGAATAGCCCGAGTGACAGTGCGGATGACCCGCTCGTGATCGGCACGAGTCATACCTCTCCTAGATGGAGCTGGCGGTTCATTCACCAGATCAAAGCTGAGCTGATCTGATGAGATACCAAGGTAGCGCTTGGCGAAGAGTTGCCAGTGAAAGCAAAACGCCTCCAGCGCTTCTTCATCTTTCCAGAGATTGAAGGGTTCTTCTCGCTCAGGATTCACAGAATACCCCGGCGCCCGGTGGAAATTAAGGGATACATGAATACCATACTTTCGCCCCAAACTAACTGCCCGATCGATCTTTTCGAGCATAGGCTCGTGCAATTTATATATATCATCTCCTTCTATCCATAAAAGATAGCACATAGGCAAACGCACAAAGTCGAATCCCCAATCAGCGATCCAACGAAAATCATCCTCGCGAAAGTTCCCCTCGCTGTTGACGGTGAACATCTCAAGCAGATTGAATCCCCGCCAGCGGGGGAGAACAGTCTGAGCAAGTTCTGACATCTCTACCGCCTCCTTTGAATCCCAACCCTCTAAGAACATAGAGGTCGCTCCAAACGTCAATACTCCTGTGCCGACTATCTTTAGGAACTGTCTCCTGGATATCTTATTAATCTCCTGAACCGTAGATTTCATCTCCTTTCTCTTCACGATAAAATTGAGATTCAGTAGATCACAATGTTAATATGTCTTTACTTCGCAATTACGAATGTAAAGACCTTTCATTCACTGAAGATAGTCTATATTTCAATACGAAGTATAGGCTATTCCCCCCTCTCCCACGAGGGGAGAGGGGACGCTGAGATTGAGCTGAAGCCCTTTATTTCCCCCCGCCCTTGAGGGAGGGAAAGGGGGAGAGTGTAATGCGAAGCATAGACTTCTAGAGTTTGCTAGAGCAAGAGAAGAATCTTCAAATACGAAGTATAGACTTTTGGTGATCTACTGAGATTAGCTAATATCAGGGGCAATCGGTCCAATCGAAGACTATCGCCAACCGCGGGGATCTTTTGTGCAAGAGGTCCTGGTACGCCTGCTGGGCTTCACGGGGAGGAACTTTTGTGTAGAGATCGTTGACCTTAATGCGTCCCTCAGCCAGCCACCTCAGCGCAGCCGCGAGATTGCCGAAGATACTATTAGTACGGAAATCCGTTGTCTGCCAGGGCAGTTCCCATTCCCAGCCGCTGCGCATAACAACGTACTTGAAGAAGATAGTATGTAGCAACTCGTGAGCATAAAGATCGGTTTGGCGTTTCCATGGAGTAGCCACCAACACCACTTCCCCGCGCTTTCGCACGATGTGGCATCCATCCAGAGTCGCTTGTTCGTGACCAGAGCATTCGAGCACCAAACCTACCTGGCCAGCGATATTCGGATCATCAAGAGGAACTGCGGGAAACACCGGCTTGATCCCGGTTTGCAAGGCAATATCGCGTCGTGAGGCATTGGGTTCACACGCCATCACGTCATAGCCACAACTTGCAAAGACCTTCGCTGCCAGATGTCCCACGAGGCCTAATCCCATCACCAGAACCTTTTCGGGTGGTCGAGCGCTGGTTGTGGTCAAGGTGCTCATAGTGACACCCATCATACGCGCAAAGGCACCGATCTCGGGTGATAAGCCCTCAGGTAAAAGTAATACTTCTTCCCGATTGAAACGTTGGAACGATCGATGAGGACCCATACAAAAGACGTGATCTCCTGCCTTGGTATCATTAACTTCGCTGCCAACGGCATCGACCTCAAAAACCGCCGCATAGCCTGGTAAATATGGAAAGGTCGTCCCCTGATAGCAACCAGCCAGCTCGGTGCCTGCGCTGATGAGCGTCACCAACGTTCGCCCAGCGACTTCTCGCGTCGCGAGAGGTCTGATCTCCTGCTCAACAGCCACTAGTTCAGCCTGTTCTCGTGCAGTTATGGTGACGGAGTATTCTTTTCTAATCGTCATCGTATTGTTACCCCCATTTCCTTTGCGATTGATCTAACGTGATCGGCAGCCAGCGCATATTCTTCCTCAGTCTCCATATGCTCCAGCATAAGCGGAGTGTCTGGATCCAACTTGTTTAGCTCTTGCAGAAACACATAATAATCGAGATTCCCCAAACCAGGACGGACTTCATCGAGATGCACAGTGAGTTTTCCCGACAGGGCGATATCCTTAGCGTGACAGCTCCTAATATACGGACCGAGCTTCTCAAAGCACTCACGGATGAGGGCGCCGTTATTGTAGAACCTTTGGGGACTACAAACAAGGTTCACTGGATCCAAATGAACGGCAAACTGTTTTCGGTCAATAGCACGAATAAGTCTGAGGTAGGAATCCGCCGAGTCCGGATACATCCACGGCATAGTCTCCAGCGTCCAGAAAGTTCGAGTTGGTTTAACAGCATCTATTATCTTTCGAATCACCTCCACGATTAGGTCAAAGGTCTCCTCAGTGAAATTATCGGGATGTGGGCCATCCCACTGTTGGCCGCGTGATCCAGCAATATTGACACAGCATCGAGCACCGATCTTATCAGCCAGAGCTAGCTGTTCCTGGCACAATGAGAGAGCTGAGCGATATGTTTCTTCATCGGAGCTTAAGGGATTGCTCCAAGCTCCCACCTCGGATATCACTATATCCGCCCTTTTCGCGGCATCGGCGTAGGCTTGGATAGTAGCATCGTCAGCTCCCCTCTCCACCGGACAATACGCGGCACTATATCCATAATGTCGCAATGCCGCGATCCAACGCTCAGGATCGGGACAATCCGTAAATACATTTCCCCCTAGCCTCATCGTTCAATCCCTCCCTGCTTGCTCAAACTCGCTCCTGCTTGGGTT
>CAZSTA010000039.1:0-22064 GCA_964609495.1 uncultured bacterium
GGATTAGCACCGGTAGAGATAAGATATATTTGGTGAACTCTAGGGAAAACAATATATCGGTAATAGATACGGTGACCAATAAACTCAGAACTACCATCGAGTCGGTAGGATCTCGCCCTCTAAGGATAGCTATAACCAATGATAACTCTCGGGCTTACTTTTCAGTCTCTGGTGAGGATATTATTAGGGTAATAGATGTGGCTACCGATACTTTGTTAGGTATTCGTATCAAAGTTGGAGATGAACCCCATGGGTTGGTAATATCCGAGGATGACAAGTGGTTATATGTGGCTAATTTTCTCAGCAATGATATCTCGGTGGTGGATCTATCAACAAATAAGGAAGTGAAGAGGATACTAACTGGGGCAGGTCCAGAGGATTTGGTAATTAATGCTAATATCATCTATGTGACTAACTTCTCGGCGGAAACTGTCTCTATGATAGATCGAGGGTCGCTGAAGGTGATAGGAACTCTTAACGTTGGGGGAAATCCTTATGGAATTCTCTATTATGATCGTCTATATGTTACTAATTATTCTAACAATAATATATCTTCCATAGCTTTAAGCGATAGAATAGATATTAAGATTCTACCTTCTGGAGCGAAGCCTACTATAATCAAAAAATCTGAGCTCAAAAGTCAGATATATGTTATTAATCAGGGAAGTTCGAGTGTCACAGTGATATATGAAGGAGCTGTCGCAGTGGATAGGGCAATAGATGTAAAGGGGATTCCTAGAGCAATAACTCTATCTCGAGATGGGAATAGAGCTTATATAGCAGTGGTTAGGGATGGGGGAAGCATGATATTAGTCGTGGATGTATCAGGATAGCTTGAGAGGGGAGCGCGCGATTGACATAATATCATTAATATGTTATACTTACTGTGATTTGCTAGTTTTGCTCCCCTGATACATATCTTTTTTAATAAAGTGATGATAGAAAGGAGATTTCCCAATGATAAGTGATATGGTGAAGAAAGGACTACAGCGTGCTGGCCAAAGATCGCTTTTATATGCTACTGGATTGACCAGGGAAGCCCTAGATCGACCTTTTATAGGAGTTGCTACTAGCTTCTCCGACATAGTGCCTGGTCATATAGGAATGCGAGATTTAGAGAGGTTTATCGAAAAGGGAGTGCATTCCGGAGGGGGGACATCATTCCTCTTTGGAGTGCCAGCTATATGTGATGGAATAGCTATGGGACACCTGGGGATGCGTTACTCCTTAGCTTCCCGAGAATTGATAGCCGACTCAGTGGAAGCTATGGCGAGAGGCCATGCCTTTGATGGTTTAGTTCTTCTAACTAACTGTGATAAGATAACTCCTGGGATGTTAATGGCGGCTGCTCGATTGGATATTCCTTGTATCGTAGTCACCGCTGGCCCTATGCTCTCTGGACATTTCAAGGGGAGAAGATTATCCTTAGTTCGTGATACCTTCGAGGGTGTTGGTATGGTCAACGCCGGGAAGATGACCGAGGAAGAGCTGTCCTATCAAGAGATCGAGGCCTGTCCTGGGGTGGGAAGTTGTCAAGGACTATATACGGCTAATACTATGGCTTGTATAACTGAGGCTTTAGGGATGTCCCTGCAAGGTTGTGGAACTGCTCTGGCAGTTTCATCTAAGAAGAGGAGAATCGCCTTCGATAGCGGTGTGAGGATAGTCCAATTGATAAGAGAGGGGATAACCCCTAAGAAGATAATGACTAAGGAAGCCTTCGAAAATGGGATTCGCGTAGATATGGCTTTAGGAGGATCTACCAACACCGTCCTCCATATTCCCGCGATCACCTATGAGGCGGAGGTTGATATCGAGTTAGAGTTATTCGATGAGATCAGCAGGGATACTCCTCATATCTCTAATCTAAGGCCAGGAGGAGATCACTTTCTTGAGGATTTAGAATATGCAGGTGGAATTCCCGCGGTGCTAAGTGTGCTAAAGGATAAGCTGAATGATTGTCCAACCGTCACTGGAAAGACTATCTTAGAGATAGCAGAAGAAGCGGGGGTGGTAGATCCTGAGGTGATCAGGAGCTTTGATAATCCTTATCATCCTGAGGGAGGGATCGCGATATTGCGAGGGAATCTAGCTCCTGATGGCTCAGTGGTAAAACGGAGCGCAGTTGATGAGGGGATGATGCAGTTCGAGGGTAAAGCTAAGGTATTCTCATCCGAGGAAGGGGCTATGGAGGCAATTATGAACAATAAGATCGAGGCGGGAGATGTAATCGTCATTCGCTATGAGGGTCCTAAGGGGGGCCCAGGAATGAGGGAGATGCTTGCTCCTACCTCCGCTATCGTAGGAAAGGGATTAGATAAATCAGTTGCTCTTCTGACCGATGGGAGATTCTCCGGCGGGACAAAGGGCCTTTGCATAGGACATATCTCTCCTGAAGCGATGGAGGGAGGTCCTATCGGTCTTGTGAAGGAGGGGGACAGAATAAAGATCGACATCCCTAATAGGAGAGTTGATCTTCTGATAGACGAACAAGAGATGAAGAGCAGGAGAGAGGCTTTCAAACCGTTAGAGGCGAAGATGAAGAGGGGATACCTAGCTCGATATATTAAGCAAGTTAACTCAGCAGATAAAGGAGCGATTCTCAGCTAGCTTATAAGCTTTTTAAGAGAGCAAGCGGAGAAAAGTGTAATGCCTCTTAATAAATTGGTTAAATTAATAGAATTAGTTCTAATCTGATTTTCTCTATCAACCAAGCTGGAAAGGGGAACTAGGGAGAGGAGATTCGAAAAAACAAAGAGTAGTTAGATATCTAGAGTGGATAACTACTCTTTATTATATGGGTTACTCTGCATCTTCTTCAGGATGAAAGAACATAACCTCTTTGGAAGATCGCTTCATACTCTGTTGCTCTGCTTTCTTCTTACATTCAACACATTTAGTAGCGGTAGGAAGTATCTCCAAGCGTTCCAAACTGATCGGCTTACCACATTCCTCGCATATCCCATAAGTCCCTCTATCTATCTTAGCTAACGCCTCATCGATTTCCGCTAAATGATCGGCTACATATTCCTCCAAAGATAAACCCATCTCTAACGTTGAAACCTCTCTGGCAATATCTATAAGATCAGAAGTACGCTCTGAGAATAGCTCGGTGACCTGCTTCATTCCTTTATTCCGAGACCTCTTCTTAGTAGCCTTATTGAGTATTTTATTCTTTTCTTTAAGCAATATCTCTCTAAACATCTCTAGATGTTCTCTTTCCATCGCTCACCTCTGATGACTTACGAACTGTTAGTTACATAGTAAGTGAGATTATACTTTTTTTCATCTCATTTGTCAAATTGAGGGATAAGTTTATCTATCCTATTAAAGAGCATATAAGGTTATATAGGAAAAATATACCTTTAATAATCAGATTATCTCCATTTTACTCGAAAAACCTCTTCTGTTCATAGCAGTGCGACGCAGAACGAGGCAAGTCTCAGGGTTTTCTTAGCACCGATATTATAGCCCCACGAATTTATTCGTGGGGTTATATTTGTCAGAGGCCATCATATATATAATCTCAAAAACCCCCGATTCTTGGACATTCACCTAATCTGAAATCTCAATATCGTTCTTCCTAGCTTAATTAAGTAACCATTATCTAATAAAGCTTTTCCTATAACTCTTTGCCCATTGAGGAAAGTGCCATTGGTACTATTCAAATCCTCTAAAAAGAATTTCCCGTCCTCGAATATCACTCGAGCATGATGACGAGAGACGAATTCATTCTTGATAACGATATCATTAGCATCATCTCGACCAATATCGGTAACCTGTTGTTGTAGAACTATCTCTCGATTCTCCTTATCAGAATTAGCTTTATGTCCCTTATATTCCTCCTCGCTCTCAAGGGCGATCAATTTATCTATCTCTTGTTCGGGGCTCTCACCTGGCCGATTCAAAATCATTAATTTAGCCACAGGTACGCTACTATCTCCTAATCTAGCACCACATTTACTGCAGAAAGCACTATTTTCCTCATTCATAAATCCACAAGACTGACATCGCCGCATTCGAAAATCACTCTCCCTGCTGATCGCTCCTACTCTTTTATGAGCTTCTCCTTCTCCCTTTGAGCTTTCTCTATACTTTGACGCACTTCAGTATTATCTGGCTCCATCTTTAGAACCTTTTCCCAAGCTGCGATCGCCTCATCTAACTTGCCCTTCTTATAATATACCAATCCCAATCTATAATTAATCATAGAGGAACTTATAGTTCTCTGGGTAGCTTTTATCGATATCTCTGGAGCATCCACCAATTTGGCTCCACATTGATTACAAAATCGACTCGAGTCAGCGAACTCAGCCCCACATCTAGGGCATACCCTATTAGCCATAACTGCCTCACTCCTTGTGAGTAAATTCCTTTAATTAAATTAGTTAGGTAGAATTTCAAATCATTATCACCCCGTCATATAGATATGGTCGCTCTTACACTCTGGCAACTTCCCCCATGATCTTGCTTTTTAGAGAATAACTACTGAATGAGAAGACAGCCAATGACTAAAGGTTATACATAGACAGAGACTGATTCAGGAAGAATAGGAATGATCTGAGACCTCATTATGGAGAAAAAAGCTTCTACAACTTCTGGATCGAAGTGCTTTCCAGAGCCCTTTTTGATCTCATTTAGAGTATAAGCCCAAGATATAGCCCTGCGATAGGGACGATCCGTTGTCATTGTATCCAAAGCATCAGTAAGTTTTATTATTCTAGCTCCTAGGGGAATCTCCTCTCCCTTCAGCCCCTCGGGATATCCCATCCCATCCCAACGCTCATGATTATATTTAACTAATAGAGCAACCTCTTGTAATTGCTCTATAGGGGAGATTATATTAGCTCCAATTATTATATGACTCCTCATAATTACCCATTCCTCAGCGGTGAGAGGGCCGGGTTTCAGCAGAATATCATCCCTTATTCCGATCTTCCCGATATCATGTAATAAAGCTCCTCGTTCCAATATATCGAGATCTTTTCCCGAGAGACCCATATATCTCCCGATACGCAAACTATATTGAGCTACCCTCTCGGAATGACCCTTAGTATATGGATCTCTAGCATCTAGGGCTGTCGCCAGAGCTCTAATGGTAGAGGTAAAGAGCTCATTTAATTTCCTGATTTGACTGACAAATTCCGCATAAGCTATGTTAGATTCCTCTATAGTAGATTGCAATTGTTTGTATACCATCTCCAGCTCATCTAAGTAGGAATAATTCTCTTCCTCCAGATTCTTTATCTGCTCTTCTAAGATCTTGATCTTCTTATTCTCCCCTTCCCACCTCAGAAGTTTCATGGAAAACACCATTCCTTAACCCGAGAAAATGTCCTTCGATGCACGGCACAGGGACCATACTTCTCTATAGCTTGAATATGTCTTTTAGTAGGATAACCTTTATGTTGAGCAAAACCGTATTGAGGATAACTCTCATCCAATTCCTCCATTATCCTGTCCCTGGTAACCTTAGCTACTATCGAGGCTGCTGCTATCGATCCACAGAGACTATCACCATGGATAACCCCTTCTTGCTGAACTTTCAAATCGGGAATAACTACCGCATCTAGTAATAGATATTGAGGAGTAATGCTTAAATTTTTATAGGCTCTTCTCATAGCCGAATAAGTAGCCTGTAATATATTTATTCTGTCTATCTCCTGGGAATTCGCCATCCCAACTCCAATATCTAGGGCTAAATTGTATATCTTTTCATACAACCCTTCTCGCCTTTTCGCGCTTAATTTCTTGGAATCATTTAATCCTTCTATATAAATTTTATCTGGTAAGATAACCGCGGCTGCCACTACTGGTCCTGCTAAGGGCCCTCTTCCCGCCTCATCTATTCCCGCGATTATCTCATATCCCTTTCCCCTAAGATGTCTTTCGTAGGAGAAGAGATATTCTAATCTCTTCCACTCTGGAAGGGAGTTTTGGGTATAAAATGAACACTCGAGCGGAAGGGATTTAATCGCCATTTATCTCTTCCTCCCCTCTCAGGAATCTGAATCTACAGAGTGGCCACCAGACGAGGGAAGCTTTACCGATTATACTCTTCTCGTTTATGGGGCCCCACCAACGACTATCGCTGGAATTATTACGGTTATCCCCTAAGACGAATACCTCGCCCTTTCCCAATTTCCATTTATTAATTACAAAGCTATGAGGCGTCTTCTTAAGATAAGGTTCTTCTAACTCTCTCCCATCTATAAATATAGCTTCGGAATGATCGGAGTTAGCTTTTATAGATACAACTTGCCCCTCAACCCCTATCACCCTTTTGATATAGGGATAGCGGTTTAGACTCTTAATAGGCGGATAGAAAATGATGATATCCCCTTGGGAAGGGGCCTTGAAGTGATAGACTAATTTATTTACAAATATAATCTCTCCGCTCCGGAGGGCAGGCTCCATTGAACGACCTTCTACTCGAACGGTCTGTAACACAAAGATCCGCAAGATAAAGGCTACTAAGGCGGCGATCAAGACCGTTTTCGCTATGTTCCTTATGAAACTTTCACTGCCCGAACTATCGTCGTCCATTTTCCTTCCTTACCTAACTATTTTTTTTGCAGGAACTCTAGCGGCTTTACCTACTTTCTCCCGCAGGTAGTAAAGTTTAGCCCTTCTTACTTTTCCTCTTCTCAATACCTCGATCTTCTGAATTTTAGGGGAATGAAGGGGAAAGACCCTTTCTATTCCGACCCCAAAAGATACCCTTCTTACCGTGAAGGTCTTTCGAGTTCCTCCTCCCTTTATCCTTATAACTACCCCTGTAAAAGCTTGAACCCTTTCCCTTCCACCTTCTACCACTTTGACGTGTACCTTGACAGTATCACCTGGCCCGAAATCTGGTATCTCATTCTTTGTGTTCTGTCCCTCGATCAGTTTTATCAGATCCATACCGACTACTTACCCTCCTTATTTTCCATTTCCAATCTTAACTGCCTCAAAATCATCTCATCCTCTGCCGATAGTTTTGCACTTTCCAATAGCTCTGGCCTTCTCTTTAAAGTCTTTTTTAGTGCCTCCTTCCTCTGCCAGAGCCTAATGCGTTCGTGATCTCCAGATAATAGAACCTCGGGGACCTTCATACCTCTGAACTCCCTGGGTCTGGTGTAATGAGGATGATCCAAAATCCCTTCGAAAAAAGAATCCCTTTTGGGAGAGTCCTCCCTTCCCAAAACCCCCGGAAGCAAGCGAACTACCGCATCTACAATGACCAGAGTGGGCAATTCGCCCCCGGTTAGGACATAATCGCCTAGGGAGATCTCATCATCAACAATAGCACGAATCCTCTCATCCACTCCCTCATAACGCCCACAAATGATCACCAACCACTCCTCCTGAGCTAATTCCTTAGCTTTCTTTTGATCGAAGACTCGCCCCTGGGGAGAGGTCAGGATCACTTTAGCTCTATGAGGAAGCATCGGGTCGTCTCCTAACACATGTTCTAAGGCGGCGAAGATGGGCTCCACCTTCAAGACCATACCCTCTCCACTGCCAAAAGAATAGTCATCCACTACCCTATGTTTATCCTCAGCAAATTCTCTGATGTTATGAAAGTTTATAGTTAATAGTTCTTTTTCTCTGGCTCGTCCTATTACACTGTGATCTAGAGGCCCTACTAACATCTCGGGAAAGAGAGTCAAGATATCGATACGCATCTTCATCCCCCCTCAGTTCCCCTCAAAAAGGCCGGCCAGAGGATGAATTATCATCTCCCCTCTCTCAATATCTATTTTCTTAATTACCTCCTTAATAGCTGGAAGCAACCAACTATCCCCCTCCTTCTGGACCTCATAAACATCGTTGCTCCCTGTCCCCATTACGCCTCTAATTATACCTAGATAGGTCCCATCTTCAGCATAAACCTTCAGTCCTAGGATATCGAATATATAATAGTGATCTTCAGGTAACTTTAGGACCTCTTTTCTTTCTATCATTATCAACGCATCTTTTAGTTTTAGAGCCTCGTTTATATCGTTAAAACTCTCAAATTTTATCAATACAAAGTTTTTATGATAGCGAACTTCCTCAATCCTAGCCTCGATCAGCTCTCCTCGCTCTAATTTCAAATATGCTCTCTCTAAGAGTGAGAATCTCTGAGTATGATCAGTCAACGGCTTGACCTTCACCTCACCCCGTCTTCCGTGAGTCGATAGAACTTTTCCCACAGCCACTAAATCTCTCATAATGGTATAGAGGAGAGCTGGCTACTGGAGAGCTTCCAGCAACCAGTATCTGATAACTAGGGTATGATCTCCACGATCGCTTTCTTGCCTTGTTTAGTCGCAGCCGCGTTTACTACCGTGCGGATAGCTCTGGCTGTGCGTCCCTGCCTCCCAATGACCTTTCCCATATCACTTGGCGCAACTTGAAGCTCAATCAGAATCGATTTTTCTCCTACAACTTCACTTACTTTAACCTCATCTGGATTGTCAACTAAAGCTTTTGCTACCATCTCTACCAATTCTCGCATAGTGAACTACACCCCCTCGGAGCAGGCTTCTTCTTTGGATCTATTCTTAAGCTCGAGGAATTTACTCCATATCCCTGCCTTGACTAACAGCTTATGAACCGTTTTAGTGGGCTGGGCTCCTTTGCTCAGCCAATATAAAGCCCTCTCCTCATTGACGACCAAGGTCATCGGATCAGTGATAGGCGTATAATTGCCTATGTTCTCTACAAATTTTCCTCTTACCGCAGTTCTAGCATCAGCTATTACTAATCGATAATAAGGTTGCTTATTAGCTCCTATTCTTCTCAATTTGATCTTAAGGGCCAAGTATAATTTCACCTCCTTGAATATTTACCGTTATCGAACTATCCTATTCCTATAGGGAATTTTCCTTTGGTAAGTTGCTTGAGCATCTTCTTTGCTTTGAAAAACTGACTTAATAACTGATTGACATCAGAGGGATTAGTTCCACTACCTCTGGCAATCCTGCGGCGACGACTACCCCCGATAATACTTGGATTTCGCCTCTCCTCGATCGTCATCGAATTTATGATCGCCTCTATCTTATCCAACTGTTTTTCATCGACCTCGACATCTAAGTTCTTAATTTTTCCAAAGCCAGGGATCATACCTAGTAACTGATCTAAAGGACCCATATTCCGCACCTGGTGCATCTGCTCCAGGAAATCTTCTAAAGTAAACTCAGCTTTCCTTATCTTCCGTTCTAACTCCTCAGCCCTCTCTCGATCTATCGTTTGCTCAGCTTTCTCGATGAGGCTTAACATATCGCCCATCCCCAAGATACGAGAAGCCATCCGATCGGGATGGAAGGGCTCTAGAGCATCTAGCTTCTCCCCAGTTCCGATGAATTTGATCGGCTTTCCCGTGACCTCTTTAGCTGAGAGCGCGGCCCCACCTCTAGTATCCCCATCCAACTTAGTTAAGATGATCCCATCGATCCCGAGTTGCTCGTTGAAGCTGGAAGCAATGTTGACTGCATCCTGTCCAGTCATCGCATCGACAATTAATAAAACCTCATTTGGTTTGGCAACTTTCTTTATCTGCCTAAGCTCCTCCATCATCTCATCATCTATATGCAGTCTGCCCGCAGTATCCACTAAGACCATATCACATCCTTGCTTCAAGGCCGCTCTCTTGGAGGCGTTGACGATATTAGGAGGTGATTGCTTATCACCCATAGTGAATACTGGTATATTCAAGCTTTCTCCTAATACCTGTAGTTGCTTGATACCCGCTGGACGGTAGATATCGGCTGCGACCAACATAGGATTATGTCCTTGCTTAGAGAAATTTCTCCCCAATTTAGCCACGATAGTTGTTTTCCCTGAGCCATGTAGCCCTATTACCACCACAACTGTAGGGGGATTAGGGGCAAGGGTAATGCGGCTGGTGCTTCCCCCCATTAGCTCTATCAATTCCTCATTCACGATCTTGATGACTTGCTGAGCAGGAGTGAGGCTCTTCATAACCTCCTGGCCGATCGACCTCTCCTTTATTCGAGAGATGAATCTCTTAACCACCTTGAAGTTGACATCAGCTTCTAAAAGAGCTAGTTTAACCTCTCTAAGACACGCTTCAACATCGGCCTCGGAGAGCTTCCCTTTTCCTCTCAATTTATGGAAAATTCCTTGTAACTTATCTGACAGACTAGAGAACATATTATGCCTCCTTGAAAATAGGAGTTCTGATAAAGTATACTAGATTTTTGCTGTTTTGTCAAGATTTTGTTTATATTACTTGACACTAAACAATAGTATTGGTATACTATAAATAGACAACTAAATATCCGATCAGGCGGAGTTGATAAGCTTATAGTCTTTAGGTAGTTACTTGGATTATAGATAGCCAATAGTGAAACCGGATACTGACTATGTGAGTGATGTTTTTAATTCTCTTAAGCTTGTTGACTTCGCAAAATATGCCAATTTGATAGCATAGGGACCTAGGTCCTCCTTCAATTGGCAAGCAGGTATTTGACTGAAGATATAGGATCTCTTTAGAAGCGATACTTTAAAGGAGGGTTAGTTTAATGACTTCGAAGGAAAGAATGCTTATTGCTCTTAATAAAGCTAAGCCAGATAGGCTGCCCGTGACCGTGCATCAGTGGCAGCCCTATCATCTTCATACCCACTTGGGCGGTATCAGCGATCTGGAAGCGTTTGAGATGTTTGGTATGGATGCGGCTATCACGCGTTTCCCGACTACAGGAGGATCTTCTCCTCTGTGGAGGGAGGAGGTAGAGGTTATAAGCAACGATCCAGACGATCGTATTTATCACTATACTGTCCATACCCCAGAAGGCACGCTCACTTATAGGAAAAGTGGTAATAGACAAACAATCTGGATTACCGAGTATCTCATTAAAAGGGATGAGGACATCAATCTAATAAAAAAATATATGCCCATTCCCAAACTGGATTCAAAACTGGTCAGTGAATTTTATGATGAGGTCGGTGATAAAGGGATCCTGCGCGGTTTTGTGTGGGGAGATCAGGGTAGTTGCTGGCAGCACGCCGCCTGTCTTGTAGATATCCAAGAGCTGATTCTTAGTTGCTATGATAAACCCGACTGGGTTCATGAATTGCTGAATATACTTCTTGATAAGAAGTTGCAATTCATCGAGTCAATGAAAGGAGCAAAGTATGACTTAATTGAAACGGGTGGAGGCGCTGGCTCATCGACCGTGATTTCTCCCAAAATTCACGAGGAATTCTGCCTGCCCTATGATCGTAAGATTCACGATGCCCTGCATTCTCTAGGATTCAAGATTACCTATCACACCTGTGGAGGCAATCTAGGGATAGAGGAATTAGTTGTAGCGAATGGTGCTGATGCTTCGGAAACTCTCGCTCCCATAAGTATCGGTGGTAATCAGGAGCCATGGGAGTTCAAGGAGAAAATTGGGAATCGCATGGCTTTGATTGGTGGTATGGATCAATTTAATGTTTTGACTGATGGAGCTGACGAGGGGATCCGCTCGATGGTCTTCGCTCTTTTTGAGAAGGTGGGATATGAAGGGGGGTATATGCTTTCCTGTACCGATCACTTCTTTGAGACCCCACCGGAAAAGTTAAGGATTTATGCCGAGGTGGGGAGGGAATGTTCTTATTAGAAGGTATTAGGTGTTGATGATGTAAATCGAGTGGCAATCGTAGGAGAAGCTATAGGGGATATTTACAGTAAGTTCGATTGGGCGCCCTAGCGATAAAAATAGATAAGGAGGATCAAGATGGATCTGATTGAATTAAAAGGTGATATGATATCTCTACACTTCGATCTCGAGAAGGGAAATTGGAGTTGTTACTACAAAGATGAATTATTTCTGGACAATGCTTATTCATATCCGATCTCAGGGGAGAGGTTAGAGGATACCACTTCCTATGAAGTTCACCAGAGGGGTGAGATCTCCGATGATCTAGGGAGGGGAAAGCGCTTGACTCTGAGGCGAAGCTTAGGTCCTCTCCTGTTCGAGATCACCTTCACGATTTATGAGGAGAGGGAATTATTTACGGTGGAGAGTATCATCTCGAATGCATCGGAGGAGGCGCTCACCCTGCCTCAGATTGTCTTGGCGGATGCTCTCGATGAAAATTCCGGCGAACTTATCTTTGGAGATGATCCGACAAATTGTAAAGTGCTTCCTAGTGATCTGGAGAGATGCTATGCGAATTGCTATGCTCGTTCGGTCAAAGACGGCTTCTCTCTCAAAAGCTGGTGGAGTTTAGCTCTTACCGACGAATTGACTAAAGCGGGTTTGATTATCGGAATCATCGAACCCGGAGATGGGGAATTATCCCTCGATTTAGGGTATAAAGAAGGGGATAAGGGGGGCTTTGATTTATCTATAAGAGAAGGCTTCTTTAGTGATAATAGCGTCTTCCCAGGAGGATATGTTGTGAAGGACTGGAGCGACAGGAAACCAGTCTTGCTCAGAGGCGGTTCGTCGCTTAAAACTGGTAAGGTGGCTTTCTTCTTCAATTCAAATGTTTTTGCTGGATTGGAGGAATACGCTCAACTAGTTCGTATCTATAATCATATACGAATCCCCTCTGATGCTCCAGTGGGGTGGTTCGGCGTCTATAGCGTGAAGGAGAGGAAATTCCCAAGGGGAGGAATGACCGAGGAGCAAGTTATAAATAGCGCGGATTTCATCGCTCAGAATCTAAGGGATTTTGGGATGAACTATCTTAAGATCGGGGTTGAGAGTATGGGTTCTTCTCTTCCTTTCCTGAAGAGCGCTTTTATTCCCGATTGGAAGGATATGCCCTCTTTGAGGCGAACGTTTAACTCTGATTACTCCGGGAGACTCTCTCTTGCTAGGGACGGCTTTCCGCATGGGTTGAGGTGGTTAACTGAAGAAATTCACAAGAGAGGATTAAAAGCGGCTCTTCAAACCAGACCTTTCTTCGATATCAAGGATTGCTCCGATCCCGAGGTGATAAAATGGATAGCTGAATTTTATAGGATACTTGCTGAGGATTGGCACTTCGATTATCTGATGCTCGATTTCAACGAATGGGAGAGAAACAATGAGGATCCAACCGAAACCCTAGTTCAAGTCTCAAGAAAGCTTTATGAAGCTATTCGGGAGGGAGCAGGAGAGAAAGCATTGTTAGAAGGATGCCATATAAATCTGTCTGCCTCGCTGGGGATAGTCGATACCTATCGAGTAGGGGACGATGTTCGCTGTGAAAGATACGAATTCGGTCTGAAGTCGTTAGCATCTCGCTACTATCTAAATAGGGATTTCTGGATAGGAGATGTGGAGTACTTCGATCCTGCGGAGAAACCGTTCCCGCTTACCAAGGAATGGCAACAGATATCCTCTCTGGCGGAAACTCAAGCTTGGGGTTCTCTGGTCGCGATCACAGGGGGGAGTTTATTCACCGGGGGAGTGCTGGAGAGCCTACCTGAAGAGCGATTGGATATCTTAAAGCGAGTCATACCCGTTTACGGAGCCTCAGCTAGACCGATAGACCTATTCGAGCGAGAGTATCCCTGTATCTGGAATCTAAATATAGAGAAGGATTTTGGGAGTTGGAATATCGTTGGACTCTTCAATTGGTATCTCTCTCGACCAGAGAGACTGGAGATAGAATTCGAGGACTTGGGCTTGAAATCTTCCACTGACTATATCCTATTCGACTATTGGGGACATCGTTTCTTAGGCGAATTTAGAGATAAATTCACCGCTATCATCCCTCCTAGATCAGGCTTCCTCTTAGCAGTTCACGAGAAGCCCGAATGCCCCAAAGTGATATCCACTAATCGCCATGTCACTCAAGGAGGGATCGATCTCGAAGCTTTGAATTGGGATGAAGACTCCAATACTTTGAGCGGCAAATCCAAAGTTGTCGCTAACTTCGATTATATCCTAAGTGTCTATATTCCTCGAGGTTATCAGGTGGAGAAGGTCGAGGTATCAAACCTCATCTATAAGCTTGAGAAGATATCCGCTTCTCTAGTAGAACTTAGTTTCAAATCACCTCTCTCCGATGTGATAGAGTGGTCGCTTGAATTTAGGGAAGTGGAAACTCTCGAAGCTCAACCGAAGAGGCAAGTTTACCTCGGCGATAATAATTTGTGGGAGGAATGGCTCAGCAAAGTAATAGATCTCTCTGGAGAGTGGAATTGTAAAGTCGATTCGGAGGATAAGGGATCGGCTGAGGAGTGGTTCAGGAGCGATTATGATGATTCTGATTGGTTATCGAGGGCGATCCCCGAGGAGGCGAAGCTTGAGGGAGAGATTATCTGGTACAGAAAGAGATTCGAGCTTCCCGAACAATTTAAAGAAGAACTGCTCCACTTTTCTACCGATAAGATCGAAGGCTTGGATAAGGTCTATCTCAATGGGGTCTGCATCGGGCAGATGGATGTGAAAGGGCGTGATAGCTGGCGAAGAAAGAGGATCGAGAGGGTATATGAGATACCAAGAGATATTATAAACTATGATGGAGAAAATGTTTTGGCCATTAGAGTCCGTGATGTCTCCGATGACGGAGCTTTAACGCAGGAGATCAGAATTAACCCCTAAAAAGAATTTTTTTCCTTTGGACTCTTGACAGAATTGGGGAAAAGTGATATAATCTGAGCTAGGAAGCCTAAACTTAAGATAGAGGACGGGGTCCGCCCCCGTGGTGGAATTGGAATACACGGCAGGTTGAGGGCCTGTGCCCTTTGGGCGTGCTGGTTCGAGTCCAGTCGGGGGCACCAGAATGATCATCATTCATGGAGTGAGCCAACCAATGTTAAATTTATGGTTGGCTTTCACTTTAAGAATCCCTTTGGATCATAGGAGGTGATATAGAGATAAAATTTGTATATGATCTCGTTTGTCGCTTTAAGATGATCAAAAAACGACTAAGGAGGGAAAAATTATGAGAAAAGTTATTATTATCTCGATGGCGGCTATTCTCTCACTATCTCTGGTGCTTCCAACTCTGGCAGCGGAGTTGGAGGGAGTAATCAACGTCAATCTCTCCAGTACCAACATTATGGCTTGGGAAGCCGTGGCCGAGGAATATATGAAGCTTAATCCGGGGGTCAAAGTTAATGTCGAATTGAAGCCCGGTGAAGGATATCAGGAGTGGATCAGATCGCAATTTGCGGCTGGTGTTCCCGAAGCCTCCCTGGTGAATGGCAATGTGGTCTGGGATCTGGTGAACGCTGGGAAGTTCCTCGACTATTTGCCCTACTTGGATAAGATCAACCCCTATACTGATGAATCTTGGGGAGAGGGCTTCGATGTCAGAACCCAGATGGCCGCGGGAATGAGCTATTGGGGCGGTGCTAGGCGCTGGTGCCAATTTAACGCCGAGACCGTTCAGGTGCTTTGGTTCTATAACAAGGGAATCTTCGAGGAGGTTGGGGTAGAGCCCCCCACGACTTGGTCAGAGTTGATGGATACCTGTGAGAAGATCAAACAAGCTGGCTATATTCCCCTAGCTATCGAGGGCGATTATACAAGTTTCTGGTCGATGCGCATAGGCTGGTTGATGAGGATCTATGCTGATCAATTCACTAGAGATGAGATCAAGTTCGTCAGATGCCAACCCGATGATTATTGCTACGATGAGGAGATAGACGCGAAGTGGGAATATGATCCGAACGACCCCTTTAACGATGATCCAGGGGTCGTCAACTTCAATCCTCTCCGGAAGTTCAAAGCTATTCTGGATGGGAAGGCAAGAGTCGATGGCGATGAGTGGAGAACGATGTATGAGAACTTCTACGACCTGTTCTCTAAGTATACCGAGCCCGGGTTCGTGGGCGTTAGCGATGCCTATCCGCTCTTTCTCACCCAGAAAGCCGCGATGTGGATAGATGGAGCTTGGTTCATCGGTAGGTTCGAGAAGGATCTAGAAGATCTGAGCAAGACCGAGGGAGCGAAGATCGAGCCATTCGAATATGGAAGCTTCAATATGCCTACGATGGAGGGACCTTATGTGCAAGGCCCGATACGGACTATCGAGGTCGCTATTGGTTTCATATCGGTCCCCGAGAAGGCCCGAAAGCAGAATAACCTCGAGATGGACTTCTTGATGTTCTTCACCAGTCCTAAGGGTTACGGTATCTATCTAACTAAGACCCTCGATCCCAACAATCCGGGAGGAAGTATTACTGGACCACCCATCATCGGAGGCGTAGAACTGCCTCCCGATTTAGCTAAGAAGTTTGCGGGATTGAGGTTGATCGGCAACTGCGAGAAGGAGACTGCGGGAGCATGGCGATCTCGAGGTCTTGCTGATGAGCAGGAGAGCGTTCGGGGATGGGTTGATCTAGCTCAGCTCTATTTCACCGATAAGATCACTCTTGATGAGTTCTTAGCCAAGTACCAGAAGTCCATCGAGGATGCTATTCCTCGAGTGATGAAGATCCAGGGGTATGAGTTGAGCGATCTGGATACTCCTGAGAAGAAGCCTCCTGAGAGGAAAAAGTAAAAATAGTTTTATGTCTATCTGTTACGGCTGTCAGGCTATTTGGGGCCTGACAGCCAATTCGTTCAAATTGAGGTGGAAGTATGAGATCTCGAGTTTCGATCGCTTTCCTCATATTATTAGCCTTATCTATATACTCGTCTGATATTACATACGCCAGCGAAGGGGGAGTGCTTTGGAAGTATCAAGCCCAAGATATAGTATATAGCGTATCCTCTTCCCAGGAGGGGGATCTTATCGCGGTTGGCTCAAGAGATTCCAACCTTTATCTTTTTGATAAAGCTGGCAAACTGATTTGGGAATATGATACCGGAAGCACCGTTTATGGCGTTGCTTGTTCCGCTGATGCCAGTTTCATCGCGGCGGGGACGGAGAATAACGAACTTTATCTCTTCGATAGGGAAGGCAAAGTACTCTGGAAGAATAAAACGAAGGGATCGATAAGTAGCGCTTCGATCTCCGCTGACGGAGAGCTTGTTGCCGCTGGAGACGAGAAATATTTCGTTTATTTATTTGATAAGAATGGCGATCAGCTATGGAGTTACAAAGCGAGTTTCGAAGTCAACAGCGTTCATATCTCGGCGGATGGTCAGAACGTTATCGCTGGAGATAAGGATGCGATCGTCCATCTCTTCAATCGCTCTGGTGAATTGATATGGGATAAACAGATGGATTACGCGATCAAGGCCGTAGCCTCCTCCGCTGATGGGAGTTTGATCGTTGTTGGTTCGGAGGATAGCAAGGTCTATCTTCTGAATCACTCGGGAGAGATACTTTGGCAATACGAAACTGGGGATGATGTCAATGCTGTTGCCTGTTCCACAGATGGTCATATCATTGCGGCTGGATCTTGGGATAAAAATATCTATCTCCTCGATAGAGATGGACAGTTGCTCCAAAAGTATCCGACCGGAGGAGAGGTATATGGGATTCATCTCTCTTCTGAAGGAGATACCCTAGTCGCTGGATCGGCAGATCAATCAGTTTATGCCCTCGATGTTAAAAGGGCGATAGGGGCTTATGAGGTTGGTCAGACAAGAAATTATATAATTCGCGGAGCTATAATCGCTCTTCTTATAGCAGGAGTATTATTCTTCAGCCTAACTAAAAGAGGTAGGGATATATTTTATGCTCGCACCATCGGGCCTAAAAAGTTACTTGCCGAGATCTGGGCTCATAAGATCTCCTATTTGTTCCTACTTCCCACTATCATCTTGCTATGCACCTTCAACTATTATCCGGCTTTTTCGGGACTTTATCACGCTTTCACCGAGTGGAATCCGGGAGTATCCACCCACTTTGTGGGGTTAGCTAACTTCAGGAAGATGCTCGCTGATAAGTTCCTCTGGGTAGGGGTAGTAAATCTCGTCATTATAGTAACGGCTGGTTTTGTCAAAGTTCTCACTCTTCCTCTTTTGGTAGCGGAACTCGTCTTTCACCTCCGATCTAGGGCTTCCAGATATTGGACGCGAACGCTCTTCGTAGTTCCCGTAGTAGTTCCTTTTTTAGTTGGCATTTTACTTTGGAGGATGATCCTCGACCCCAACATTGGCTTGATCAATCAGGCACTAAGCTCCCTTAATCTATCCCAGTTCACTAGGGTATGGTTGGGAGACGAAAGCACCGCTTTAGGATCGATTATATTCATCGGTTTCCCCTGGATAGCCGCTTTTCCCTTCCTCATCTACTATGGGGGATTGATCTCGATTCCTACCGAGCTTTTCGATGCGGCTAAAGTTGATGGTGCAGGGGGAATTAAACGCTTCTTCTATATTGACCTTCCTCTGCTTTTAGGTCAGATCAAGCTTCTTTTGATTCTTGGCTTTATCCAAGGTATGCAGAATTTCATCTTGATTCTACTTACCACTGGGGGAGGACCGGGAAGCGCAACTTATGTCCCGGCTTTAGAGCTATACTATTCCGCGATGAGATTCAATAAGTTCGGCTATGCGGCCGCAATAGCCACCGTTCTATTTATAGTTATCCTAGGAGGGACGATAATCAATATGCGCTATGTTAAATCGGCTGTTGAGTATGAGGCTTAAGGAGAGGTGAATATGAAAGTTAAACAGGAAACGATTTCTCAAACGGTTATATGGGTGATCCTGATATTTCTCCTCTTTTTAACCTTCGTCCCCATTATTATGATGATAGTTATGTCCTTCAAGAATAACGCTCAGATATATGGCGATTTCTGGGCCCTCCCCACCCCTTGGATACCGAGCAATTATATTCGCGGCTTTAAAGCTATAATCGGGTATATAAAGAACAGCTTGATCGCCTGCCTCTCCTCCGTCGCTGGCGTCCTCTTCTTAGCCTCGATCAGCGGTTATACTTTTGCTCGCCATCGCTTTCCTGGTAAAGAGGCGATATACTATTTCATCCTCGCTCTATTGATGATCCCTGGCGTGTTGACCTTTATTCCCGCTTATGTTTTAGTTAATCAGATGGGTTTGATCAACACTAGATGGGTTCTTATCCTGCCCTGGACCTCCGGGGGACAGGTCTTTGGGATACTTCTCTGTCGCAGCTTCTTCTCGACCTTACCCCAGGAGCTATTCGAGGCGGCTAAAGTCGATGGAGCAACGGAATTTCAACTATATTACAAAATAGCTCTTCCTCTCTCCTATCCCATTATGGTCACTCTAGCGATTTTCCATATGCTAGGAACTTATAACGATTATATTTGGCCCCTCATAACTATCAGCAGCACTAAATTACAGGTGGTTACAGTGGGGTTGACTCAGTTCACCTCCGAGTATGGGATAACTGACTACGGTCCTCAACTGGCCGCTTATGGAGTTGCTACCCTTCCTTTATTGATACTTTTCTTAATAGGGATGAGATACTTCATTCGGGGGATCACCGCCGGAGCATTGAAAGCCTAGAGGATATGAAATTAAAGTAAGCATGTAGAATATCGTGCTAGCAGATTTAAATTTCCTTAAATCACCCTCCCGTCAAGGGAGGGGGAAACTAAAGAGATCGAGCTTATCTCGATGTTCCCTAAAAGGTAACTTTTTTGCAGTCAATAGAACTCATGGTTAAAAAAGTTACCTTTTTCCCCTCGTGGGAGAGGGATAGGGTGAGGGGAAGAATCATATTCCCCAGCGCAAAGTTTACATGCTTCGGAAATCAAATTTTCGTTGATAATGACAACAAGAGTTGATATAATTTTAATATAGAAAGGAGTAATAAATATGTCTGATGATTTCTACCTGCTAGAGAATCCGGAATATACGATCTTCGATAGCCTAAGAGATTCTGTGAACTTCACTATAAATAGAAACTTAACGACCTACAAAGGTCGTTATTGTGCTCATTCTTCCTTTGTGGATATCGAGGGTAATCCTCAACATTGGCATAATTTCGGCGATATAGAGGGAGTAGGATGGGCCGCTAACGCGCTTGGGGCTGCTTGGGAACTCTACCACTATGCCACTTTCCTCAAGAACGAGAAGATCAGAGATATCGCTTTATCTATCATTGACCACGCTTTATATAATGGCTTTGTAGATTTCGGTAAACACTTTGTAACCCCTTATCGTGATATCTCCGCCGATAAGTTCTATCTCAATTACGAACATCAGGATAAATATAACAACTGGCTTTGCGCTGGCTCTCAAGCTAAGATCGCTTATCAATACCTGCTCTGTAGTGATTTGGTATCGGATTGGAGGAAGAAACGAGATTTAGAATTAGTTGCCCTAGATGTTGCGGAGTGGGTGGAGAGCATTGAATTAGCCCCTAACGGATGGTATCCTCGTCGCTCCACGGTGGAGGGTAAAGCTTATCCTAAGACCGCCGAAGGGGATAAAGATGATCCGATCTTCGCTTGCAGTGGAGATGGTTTATATGTCCTTCAGCTTTTCACCGAGATGAATAGAAGAGAGATGAAGGATTATAGAGATACAATTAAGGAGAAGACCGAGCTATTTATTCAAGCGGGAGGATTCTTTGGGAGTATAAATCATGATACTTATGACGAGAACGAATGTGTAGCTTATGCGGAAGCTTTTCTCATCCTAAAGGATGTCGCCGATTTCCTGGATGATTATAAAATCCTCGAGTTCGCTTATGAGAGATGTTTAGCTGGTTTAGAGCGATATGAGATGAAGGAGGATAGGAATGGAGTAGCTACTAAGGGATTGCTTTATATGGAGGACTCGTGGGATACAGCTTATCTGTGGGAGAATGCTCAAGCCTCGTGGGCTTATCTTGTAGCTTATAAGCATACCTCGAATCGGGAATATCTCAAGAAAGCTTTGACTATACTCAGAGCGATAGCTAAGCATCATCACGGAGATTATGGCTTTTTAACGGAAGGTGTTGATTGGAACAATCACGTAAGTGCAGTTCATCACTTCGATGAGGCGGAATATGGAGATATCAAATATACTGAGCCATTCTTGAACAATATGCACATCGTTACTCCAACTCTATACTACTTGAATAACTTCGCTATCAGAGAGGAAGCATATTATGATCTTGAATCAGAGGTATTTCTAGTTAAGGTGGGGAAGAATTAAATAAGAAGGAGATTGACAGTAAAAACTTCGTAAATCCTTATATCGAAATTCCAGGCTTGGCAAATCCGATCTCTTGCCAGAAATACTCAAAGGTGTTATAATACCTTTAGAGATCAAGAAACAATGGAGGATATTATGGGAAGGACTATAACTGTTGATGAACTAAGCACCAATATGGATGATATCCTAAGGCAAGCTAAGGACGAGGATATCCTCATTAAGACCTCTGAGGGGAATACAGTTGTAATTATCGCTCTGAAAGAGTATGAGGAACTTCTCAGGCTGAAGAAGGAGGCGGAGCGGAGCAAGCGATTTGCCCTCCTAAGACAAGCTGCTGAGGAAAACGCCAAATTTAACAAGCTCACCGAAGAGGAAGCTTATAAGCTAGTAGAGCAGGTCAGGGAGGAAATTTATCAGGAGAAGGTAAAAGCTGTTAAGGAAGGGGAAGAGCAATAATTCGAGTCGTCATAGATACCAACGTCATAATAAGCTCTCTCCTCACTAAGGGTGAGACTATATCCAAACTGCTCGGTTCCTGGGAAGGGAGGGAGTTTATCTACTTAATCTCTCCTCAGCTCATAGATGAGGTAAAAGAGGTAATTAGTCGTCCAAAGATAACAGAGATGTTAGTTAGTGATCCCAACAGATTGCTCGACTCCATAGAGAATGACACAGAGAGGGTGGCTGGGAAGCTCAGCATAACAGGTATCTGTAGGGATCCTAAGGATGATAAGCTCCTCGCTTGTGCTGTGGAGGGCAACGCTGACTATATCGTCACAGGCGATATAGATATACTTGATATAGGAAGCTATAAAGGCGTTAAGATAGTAACTCCGAAGGATTTCCTCGCTCTCAAGATTATCAGTGATCATTGATGAATACACTTGGAGAGATACTTTATATTTCATAGATCTTCAGAATGAAAATCATTTATGCTCTGATATCATATATTAACCTATTCCCAGCAAGAAATTTTAATTCTTACCATTACTAAAGTAAGCATGTAGAATATTGTGCTAGCAGATTTGGATTTGAATTTCCTTAAATCACCCTCCCGCCAAGGGAGGGGGAACTAAAGAGATCGAGCTTATCTCGATGTTCCCTCTCCCCTCG
>CAZSTA010000040.1:0-21995 GCA_964609495.1 uncultured bacterium
AATAGGATCCAGATATTTGACTCAAGGGGACGAATCAAAAGGATCTTCGGTGAACCAGGTAACGATCTGGGGCAGTTCTACCAGCCTAGAGGAATAGCCTTAGATAAATCCAATAATATTTATATAGCTGATACGAGTAACCATCGCCTTCAAAAGCTCAATTCGAGTGGTAAAGATGGAGTAAAATTTGATTCTTCAAGTGAGATGCCTCTTAAGCTCTATCATCCTAGAGGGGTCGCTATTGATAAAGAGGGTCGTGTTCTTGTAACCGATAGCTCTAAAAATCGTTTATTGATAATTTCCCCTACCACCCTGCTCTTAAACGAAGCTTGGGAGTTTGTAAATCTCTCTTCTCGGGCTGAGGCGGAGGAGAGAGAGAGCCTTTTAAGGGAAGCTTTAAAGAAGTTGGATTCCGCTCTTGAAATAGATCCTCAATTGAACTCCGCTAATTATATGGAGGGATTGATATACGAGAAGTTGGGGGATAAGAAATCTGCGATTAACTCTTATCGTAAGATATTAAAGGATAGAGAATATCCAGCGCTAACTAGAATAGTGGCTGTCTATATTAGACCTTACCTCACCTTGCTTCTTTCTGCGATTCTGATGATCCTGCTTATAATAGTAGCTAATAGATATAGAGTGAGGAGAGTTGAGAGACTGTGGAAGGAAGGTCAGAGCCATGAGAGAGAGGATAATCTTAGTAGAGCCATTGTTTGTTATGAGGGAATTTTAAAATTAAGTCCTAGTCATTTGGAGGCGTGTAAGGCGCTAAGTGGGATCTATGAGAGCGAGGGATTGAAGGAGAAAGCGCTTCGGATCAATAGGAAAATAGAGGTGTTAGAGCCAACCAATTTGACAGTTCGGATATTTTTAGCTAGGGAATATGTCAAGAATGAGCTTAATGAGGATGCTGAGAGGGAATGTTTGAAAATTATCGAGCTAGATCCCGGGAATCCAGAGGCTCACTTCTATTTAGGCACTATATATTCTAAACGCAATAGATTAGATTCTGCGTTGAGCGAGTATCAAAAAGCTCTTAAAGCTGGCTTTGAAGATTCATCTCTGCATTATAAATTAGGCGATATCTACGCTAAGAAGGGGTTAAACGAGGAGGCGGCAACTGAGTTAAAGGAGGCTTTGAAGATCGATCCTAATAATAATAAGGCCCTCAAGCTTCTCTCAGAAGCTCAAGATTCCCTGGTAGATATCTATTATCAGGAGGGTCTCTCAGCTTATCAGGAAGGACTCTATGAACAAGCTATTCAGAAGTGGAGCAAAGTTCGAGAGTTAGATCCTGATTATGAGGAGGTAAATATTCATTTTAAGGTAGCGAAACAGGAGATATCAGATTTCTATTATAAGAGAGGAATGAAATTATGTGAAGAGGGGGAGCTTACTGAGGCTATAGGAGAGTTCGAAAGAGCCCTCCAGATCAATCCTAATGAGCAACTTCGCGGACAATTGCTTTCTGCTCAGGTCAGTTACAATTATGAGAAGGGCTTGGAGAAGTATAAAAGTGGTGATTATGAAGAGGCTGTCGAGTTATTTAAGAAGACTCTAGAGTTTGATCCGAAACATACGGAGGCTCGGAGACATCTGAACTATGCTTTGCGCTGTTTAGAGGGTGAATTTCACGATAGATTCGATCGCTTAGACTTCTCGAATTAGCGAGATCACGAGAGCACGAAGTCAGCTTTTCAGCGATTTCGTGCTTTTTTATTTATGGATAAAGGAAACTTTTAAAAGGGGGAGAGCAATGGCTGATGAATTAGTTGCGGGATTAGATGTAGGAACTCAAGGGGCGAGATTGATCATGTGCGATGATAGAGGAAATATAGTTGCCGAGGCTTATTCTCCTTTGAGATTGGAGATCGAGGAGGAACTTCCCCCAGGTTGGTCCGAGCAGGATCCTGATGATTGGTGGACGGCGACTAAAGAGTGTATAGAAAAGGTAAGAAAGTCTTTATCCAATCTCCAAGATATAATTGCGATAACTGTTGATTCCACCTCGGGAACGGTCGTCCCTATCGGTGAGGATAACATCCCTTTACGCCGCGCTATTATGTATAATGATAATAGATCACAGGAAGAGGCGGATATAGTTAATGATTATGGACGAGATATCGCCACTAAATTGGGCTACAAATTCAAACCCTCCTTTGCCCTTCCCAAGATGCTTTGGATTAAGAGAAACGAGCCTGACATATTCGAGAAAGTAGGGAAGTTCCTTCACGCGGCTGATTTCTTAGCAGGCAAACTGACCGGGGATTATTCTCATTCGGATACCTCTAACTCCCTGAAAGCTGGCTATGATCTGGTCGATGATAGGTGGCCCAAATTCATATTCGATAAATTGGATATACCCGAGGCGATGTTACCCCAGGTAGTTAAGCCTGGGACGATTATTGGGCATATAAGCAAGGAGATCGCTTGGGAAACTGGATTATCCGAAAGCACAAAAGTTTCCGCTGGGGCTACGGATGGAACGGCCTCCTTTCTCTCCTCTTCTGCCGTGAAGGTAGGGGAGTTTAACACTACCCTGGGGACGACTTTAGTAGTGCGGGGCGTATCTCCTGAGGTAATTCGAGATGAGAAAGGGAGAATCTATTGTCATGCGCATCCCGAAGGGTATTGGTTACCCGGAGGAGCTAGTAGCACTGGGGGAGAGTGTTTGGCGATTAAATTCAAGGGTAGGGAATTGGAGAAGCTAGATAGAGAGGCGATGAATCATATCCCTACGAATTTGTTGATCTATCCCTTAGTGAGGAAGGGGGAGAGATTGCCCTTTAACAATACTTCCGCTCAAGGCTTCATAGTTGGCGATCCCAAGAATGAGGCGAAGCTCTACGCAGGATATCTGGAGGGGGTTGGTTTTGTAGAACGCTGGATATACGATGTTTTGGAGGAGTTAGGGGCAGTTGTAGGAGAGAGGATATATACCTCTGGAGGAGGAAGTAAGAGCAAGGAATGGATTCAGATCCGAGCGGATATATTGAACAAGACCCTGGTTAGACCGAGGATAGTGGAATCGGCTTTCGGAGCGGCTTTGATCTCCGCCTCGGCGGTCCTTTACGAGGGCTTCACCGAAGCGGCTCAAAATATGGTGCAGATAGATACAATCGTAAACCCCGATCCTGAGAGAGCTGAGATCTATCAGGAGAGATATAGGAAATTTAGAGAGGAATGTTCCATAAGAGGATATTACTAATCGATCTGATATCTATGAGATGGTTAAAAAGGACTGAAGGAAGGCAAAGAAGATAGCTCTCCAGCTAAAAGAAGAGCTTTTCTTTTTGTGTTAGCACTCCCAACGAGCTGAGGGAGTGAGGAGATGAATAAAAATGTGTATTTTTTATACGAATTGGCTTAATCCTTTGACAGCACTCTTATTTTATCGGACAATAAAGCTCGAGTGGCACATTAAAAATGAGAATTTAATGAAAAAGAAATTAAAAAAAACTCTTTACAAAGATATTATTAGACTAAGGAAAAATAGAGATATTCCTAACATTTATGATGTAGAGATGGAGAATATTGAACAACTCAAAAAATACGATTTCCTTGAATGCCATATAGTTATTTATCCTTACAGCAGGAAAATATCCTCAGAAAATATTGAATTCCATCCTTTTGAGGAATATGTTAAAGATATCTTAACACACCATAGATCAGCATACATAAGGGTCAGCAGTCATTTTAACGAAATTTTTGGATTGTTCTTAGGTATTATTATTACAATACTTTTTGCTATCTTCAAACGAGAAGAGCTTTTTTCTATTGAATCTATAGTTTCTGTATTTGGAGCTTACATAATTGGAAAAGAGCTTTGGGATGATATCGAGAGGATGCTGGTAAATATTTCGAAAGAACGGAAAATACGTTATCTTGAAAGCTACTATCTTTACCAGTTAGAAAAACATACCACGTTGACCTATTATTCATATTTGGCTAAAAGTCGCAGATATGGAAAATGGACTTTGCTCCCAGAGAAGATGGATTTTATTCAACAAAGTAATTCTCAAACAATAAGAATGAATTTCAATATAAGCGACCTCAGATCATTTGAGGAAAGTTCAGCTCATATTTTATCGATTCATATAGCCCCCTCCTTGTTAAAAGATTTTGAGAATGATGGTTTTATGTTTGGAGTCAAGCTAAGTTTCAATAAAAGCTTTTTTGGACTTGTGCGATGTTTTGAACTTTTCCAATCGCTCGATGGAAACTCAAAGGGATGTTTGGATGAAAAAGGCGAGTGGATTCAAGAAGCAGTATTTTATAGGAATACTTTTCTATTGGGAAAACTTAAATATTTTATGGATAGTGGGCTAATTTATAGAGAGAGTATCATTGGCTTTTGAAGTAAGCATTTCCAATTTACTTGAGGGGTGATCATAACTAATCACAGATTATCATTTATGTTCCCTCTCCCCTCGTGGGAGAGGGCTAGGGTGAGGGGGAGATTATATCTTGAACTCACTTAGGAATATTTATTCTCTACTTTTCCTCCCTCTCAAAAGAAATTAAAAAACGTATTGATTTTTGATTTTATATATGATATAATACCCCTAAAGCAAATATCAGATTCATCGGGAAACTTTGAAATTTTCTTTGAAAGGAGGGATTCCGTAAGATAAAACTTATATTTTGAAGATTTCGACGTAAATAGAAGTATAAATTGAAAAGGAGGCATTTAAATGTTAAAGAGAAAAGGTTTTGTTTATCTAGCTTTAGTGACTTTTGTAATGGCGGGAATGCTTCTTACGGCAAGCCCAGCGATGGCCAAGGCAACCCTTCGTATTTGGTGTCATGGCTTTGCTCCTCATATAAATGGCTATACCGCGCTTAGTAAAATCTTTATGGAGGCCAATCCTGATATTGAGATAAAAGTAGAAGGCCAAGCTGATATAGTAACGAAGATAAAATCGGGGATCGCGGCCGGGGTTGCGGCGGATATGTTTACGCCTCGAGGAGAGGACTTCCTTGAATTTGTGTTGGCGAAAGCGATTACTCCTGTCCCTGATGAGATACTCTCCATAGAAGAGTTGAAGGAGACGATGTGGCCGGAGTATTATCTGCAAGCTCCCTTCGATCAAGTATACGCAATTGGTATTCCAGACCCTATCGGAGATGCGGGATTTGCTATCAATATCGATATATTTGAGGAGGCTGGTTTAGAGGTTTTGGGGAAATTCGATAGCCTCGATCAATTGCTCGATTATGCTCAGAAACTAAAGAAAGAAGATGAGCAAGGGAATTTAATAAGAGCTGGATTGAGCTGTCGAGAGTACAATAACCAAGTTTTCTTCTGGGATTTCGTCGCTGAACAGGGAGGACACTTCTACGATAATGAGACGGATCTTTTCGATTATACCATCCCTGAGGCAAAGAATGCTTTGCAGTTCTTCTATGACCTTCACTATAAATATAAAGTTGATGACATAAAACTTCCCGATAGCTTCGATGCACTCTCTCAGCAGGTTGCGGCGATGGCTTTTATGTGGGCTGAGTATGTGCCTTTCTCCAAGATAAACTATCCCGAATCCAACTTCGGCTTTATAGTCAAGCCAGCCTTTGTCGAGGGAGTAGATCCAATGTTCTCTCACGTTGATAGCTGGAACCTTGCCGTCTATTCCAAGTGCAAGAATAAAGATGAGGCTTTCAAGTTCCTGGCATATTTGAAGACTCCTGAAGCTCAGGGGATCTTCCTTCAGGAGAATCCGGGGATTCCTCCTCTGAAGGAGTTAATCGATGATCCATTCTTTGAGACTGAGAGGGGCGCATTCCTCAAGGCTCTTACCGAGTTCGTCCCCGGTATGAAATTCTGGGGTCCATTCGGCAACGACAGCATCGTAAAAGAGAGCTTATATAAGGTTATGGATGCGGTCGAACATCAGACGCTCTCGGTGGATGATGGGCTGAAACAGATGACTGATGAGTGTAACCACGCTATCGAGCTGTTCCGGGAGAAATATCCTGACTTCCAGAAGCCGGATATCCAGTATTAAATCTGAGTTCTACAGGCGAGTTGGAGCTCTTCTCCGACTCGCCTCTTATTTTGAAAGGGAGACTCTAGATAATGAAAAAAAATTATTTTCCTCTATTGGTTATAGCTCCTATAATAGGTTGGTATCTCCTCTTCTCTCTCTGGCCCGTGATAAATGCGGTGCGAACCAGCTTCTACGAATGGAACACCATAGATCCAGCTAATAGCCCTTTCGTCGGCTGGCGGAATTACAAGGAGCTCATCGGCGATCCAGCTTTCAGAACTTCCTTTCGTAACACCTTCATTTATGTTATCTTAAGGACTGGGATTGGGATACCTCTTGCTTTAGCTATAGCTGTTCTTCTCTCCCAGATAGTTAAGGGAAGAAACGCCTTTATCTTCATTATCTTCATTCCCGCGGTATGTGCCGTAGCCGCTATGAGCGTGCTATTCAAATGGCTCTATCAGCCTACCTTTGGTTTATTCAACGCTATTCTTAAGGCTTTAAGATTACCTCCCCAAGGCTTTTTAAGCGATTCCAAACAGGTTATCTACTGGATAGTAGCTACCGATATATGGCAGGGATTGGGTTACGGAGTCATCCTCTTTATGGCTGGCATTATGGAGATCCCTGATGTATTCAAAGAGGCCGCTAAGATAGATGGAGCGAGTTCATGGCAGGTCTTCTGGAGAATAACTCTGCCTCTATTAAGTAATGTTACTCTGTTCGTAGTTGTGACTACCTTGATAGGTGCTTTTCAGGTATTCGATCGTATCGCCGTGATGACAGAAGGAGGTCCGGGCAAAAGCTCTTACGTGGTAGCCTACTTCATCTATCGCTATGGTATATTTCATATGAGGGTAAGTTATGCTACTGCGGCGGCTATAATTATGTTTTTAGTGATTCTAGTCTTTACCGTATTCCAGATAAAGATCTTAAGACCTAAGTGGGAATATTAGATAAATACTTCCCGAGAGGAGTGACCCTAGGCGATGTCAAACAAAAAATCTCAAAGATTTATAGTATATCTCGTCGCGATCTTGATAAGTATCCCGATGATCGTTCCCTTTGTTTGGATGTTCCTTTCCTCCTTCAAAACCTCCACTGAAATTATACGTATTCCCCCGACCTTTTTCCCTCAGAATCCAATTTTAACCACCTATAAAACGGTATTACAGGAGTTGGATTTCGTTCGCTATTTCTTGAATAGCGCTATAGTCTCCACCTCGGTAACCTTTATCGTGCTTTTCACTAGCTCCTTGATGGGATATGTCTTTGCTAAGTTCAAATTCAAAGGGAAAGAGGTAATATTTCTAAGTATAATAAGCACGATGATGATTCCCTTTGCGGTGGTCGTTATTCCTCTCTTTTTGCTTATGGCCCAATTTAGATGGGTCGATACCTATTGGGGAATAATCATACCGCTGTGCGTAAGCTCCTTCGGGATCTTCTTAATGCGACAGTTTATGGAGGGTATTCCTACCGCCCTACTCGAAGCCGCCAGGATCGATGGGGCAGGCGAGTGGTGGATATATATGCATATCGTGCTCCCTCTATCTAAGGCGGCGCTCTCGGCTTTGGGGATCTTCTCCTTTATGTGGGCCTGGAACACCCTCTTCTGGCCCCTTATAGTTATAATGAGTCCGGAGATGAGAACCTTAACTTTGGGGGTTGCTACTCTGCAATGGGACTATGGGATAAGATACGATACCGTTATTACCGGGGCTTCTATAGCCACTATCCCAGTGTTGATAGTATATAGCTTTGCTCATAGAAACTTCATAAAGGGATTGACTTTAACTGGTTTGAAGTATTGATGATTTATTCTACTTATGATCGAGGGGGAAGTAAGAGGAAATGACCCAT
Organism: uncultured bacterium; assembly: GCA_964609495.1. Taxonomy (GTDB): domain Bacteria; phylum CAZSTA01; class CAZSTA01; order CAZSTA01; family CAZSTA01; genus CAZSTA01. The sequence goes on from CAZSTA010000040.1 coordinate 7,854, forward strand.
AAAGAGCGAATGTTAATCGCCTATCGAGGAGAGCAACCAGATCGTGTTCCTATCGCGCCGGAGCTCTGGTTTTTAGTGCCGGCGAAGATAATGAAGGTGCCATTCTACGAGGTAGGAGGGCCTATAAGTAGCATTCCCCTATGGAGGGCTCAATTGGAAGCGGCTAAATACTTTGATGTAGTAGGGTGGATCGTTCCTAACCTAGGGTCGGCTTATCCAGATAGATATGAGAGGAAGTGTTCGAAGAGGGATGACGGAAGGATAGAGGTAACCGTTATCTGGCACGCCGACGAAGGGGATTTTCGAGAAGTTATAGATTGCTTTCCTGATGATGCCTCTTGGGATCGGGAGCGTCCGGCGAAGAAGATCGAGGATTTCGAGAAGCTCAAGCCTCTGCTTATGGAGGATCCATGGGGAATGGATGTATCCGAGGTGGAAGAGGCGGTCAAGGAGACTGGTGGTCAAGGGGTGGTGGAGATAGGAGTTGGCCTACAGTTCTTCGACTTCATCGCGGTTAATAGGGAGGGAGGTCCTACTCAAGCTATCTATGATTTCTATGATTACCCCGATTATCTGAGAAAATTGCACGATGAATACGTGGAATATGTTCGGGAGATGACGAGAATGGTCATCGCCAGAACCAGGGCAGATGTGGTATTTATCGCTAATGCCTATTCCAGTCTTGGAGTCATAAGCCCGAAGATGTTCAAGGAGTGGAATATTCCGGGGATAAAAGCGGTGGTCGAGGAAGCTCACCAGAAGGGGAAGCTGGTCCACATCCATCAACATGGATATTGTTTAGGGCTGATGGATTATCTAGTTGAGGCTGAAGTCGATGCGGTCTGTCCTCTGGAGAGACCTCCGGGCGGAGATGTAGTTGATCTGGGTGAAGTGAAGCGCAGGTGGGGAGATAAGATCGCCCTCAAGGGAAATGTTCATACGATAGATGTATTGCTCAATGGCACTCCAGAGGATGTCGAAAGGCAAGTTAAAGAGTGTATCGCTAGCGCTGGAGAAGGAGGAGGTTTCATTCTTGGGACTGGCGATCAGGTCGCTCGTGATACCAGCTTCGAGAATATATGGGCGTATGTGGAAGCGGGGAATAAGTATGGTAAATATCCTTTGATTGATCTTCAGTAGGAGAAGTTATGATGATTCCTAGAGATAGATTCTTAGCAGCCCTTGATCTAGAGAGACCCGAGGAAGTTCCTTATTACGAATCGGAGATCGAGAAAGTTATAGCGGAGAAGTTATTTGGGGAAAAGAATCCAGATCAGAGAAGGCTCTCAATCCTATTTCATCGAGATCATGTTCCTTCCTTCTGTTTCGCCCCAAGTTTTTTTGTGTCGGAGAAGACCAGTCAGAGTGGGGAGAGGAAGTTCTTCTCACGCGGTCTCATTAAATCTCGGGAGGATTTGGAGGGAAGAGAACTAATCTCGCCCAATGATGAGAGTATATATGCTGAGGTCAGGAAGGAGGTAGCGCGAAAGGGTGATTTGGCGGTCAACGCTCTAATTGGAGTGGGATTGGATGAAGCAGTATTAAGCATGGGATTGGAGAACTTCTGCTATGCGATGTATGATGATCCTGATCTAGTTTGCGCGCTTATAGATAGATTTGTGGATTGGTGTTGTATAGTAGTCGATAACTTGATGGAGATCGGAGTAGATTTTATGTGGGCTGGAACCGATATCGCCTATAAATCCGGTCCTATGTTCGATCCCGAAATATTTCGCACCCTCTTCCTGCCGAGAATAAGGAGGGTGACGGATAGGATCACAGTCCCCTGGATATTTCACAGCGATGGGAATATCATCCCTTATATGAATGATCTCCTCACCTTGGGAATGAATGCTATCCATCCTATAGAACCCGATGCTATGGATATAGTGGAATTTAAGGAGGCTTATGGGAATAGAGTTTGTGTTGTTGGTAATATCAGCGTTGATCTTCTTTCCCAAGGCACTCCTGAGCAAGTTCGAGAAGAGGTTCGGTGGAGGATGAAGAAGCTGGGCTCTCAAGGCGGATATATAATCTCCAGTGGAAATAGTATCCCTGGTTATGTGGATCCTCATAATTACTGGGCTATGGTGGAGGCTATAGAGGAGTATAGAAAGATCTGATATGATGTTATCAAGGGGTGGATTAAAGATGACTGAAAGAATTTCAATTAACCCGAAGGTATGTCACGGTAAACCTTGTATAAAAGGAACGCGTATAATGGTATATCAAATTTTGGATCTACTCGAGGCAGGTCTATCATGCGAAGAGATAATCAAAGATTATTTTCCAAAGATAACCGTTGATGATATTCTAGCTTGTATTCGTTTTGCTAATGAGTTAGTGAAAGGTGAAGAGATACACTTCTATGAGCAGGAAGAAAAAGAAAAGATGTTGAGATGAAATTTCTTAGCGAACATAAAGATAAATCGCTTGCCAATACTCTAATTATAATTGATAAAAATAAGTATCGAAAGCGGAGATAACTCATCCGTCTAAAAGCTCTCTTAATCTGTGTTTGATTCCAATATAGATCGGGAAGGAGTTCGGCTATGAAATCATTTTTCGTAAAGGCGGCTTATATGTTTGAGGAAAGAGATGTGCCACTAACACCTCCTAGGAACGATGAAGTTGTGGTCAAGATGAGGGCTTGTGGGGTATGTGGCTTTGATATCCTCATCGCCTCAGTTCTTGCTGAGAACCCTATGGGAATTGGACATGAGAATTCAGGGGTAGTGGAGCAGGTCGGAGAGAATGTAACAAATGTCAAGGTGGGCGATAGGGTGGCTCTGGAGAACTCCACCTACTGTGGTGTTTGTGATATGTGTAAAAATGGACGAGTGATCCAGTGTATCAATCTCTCCCACTTTCTAACCGCCTCTGGCTTCGCTGAGTATATAAAGCTAGGAGAGAGATCAATTCATAAGATAGGGGATATAAGCTTCGAGGGAGGGGCTTTGGTTGAACCATTAACAGTTGCTCTAGATATGGCGGAGTCCGCTGATATCCCTATTAACTCGGATGTAGCAGTATTTGGGCCAGGACCAATCGGATTGATGATAGCGAGATTAGCTATGTTCAAAGGGGCAAGACGGGTGTTTCTCACTGGTAATTCTCATTCCAAGAAGAGATTCGAAGTCGCTGAGCAACTAGGGATCAAGGATATAATCTATGCGGATAAGGAGGATATTCCCAAATACTTTGAGAAGGTGATCCCTAAAGGAGTGGATCGAGTTCTTGTTACCGCTCCACCTAGAACGATACTTGACGCTATCAAGATCACTAAATTTGGCGGAATAATAACTTATGATGGGATTAAATACGGAGAGGAACGGATGGTCACCTTCGATGCTAATGAGTTTCACTTCAAACGTTTACAATTGAGGGGTTGCCATTCGATACCAAATCTTATGTATCCAGTAGCTATCGATCTCATTCGGAGGAGAGTTATCGATCCCGCTCTGTTCGTTACTCATCGCTTCCCACTTGATAAGACCCCCGAGGCTATTAAATTCGCCGCGGAAAAGAGGAGCGAGATCGTGAAGGTTATGGTAGTGAATAAGTGATCTCTGAGGATGGGCTGAAAAAGATATAGTTCTTTATGATAAAACTAATGGCTGTTGCTAATAAAAGTTAGGAGGTTTAAGGTATGGCTCTTAAAGTAGGAGTGATAGGATGCGGGAATATCTCGAAATTTCATCTGGAAGGATACAAAGCTGCGGGTGCTGATATAGTCTGCGTATCCGATCTAAATGAGGATCTTGCTAAAAGTAAAGCTAGGATTTATAACTGTGATTATACCACGGATTATAAGGAGTTGCTAGCCAGAGATGAGATTCGCTCTGTTTCCGTTTGTCTCCCTAATTATCTACACTATCAAGTCTCAGTTGATGTGCTGGAGGCGGGAAAAATTGTCCTCTGTGAGAAGCCTATGACAACCAAGGTCGAGGATTCCGAAAAACTGGTGGCTAAGGTAAAGGAGACGGGTGGTAAATTCCAGATCGGTTATATGAAGAGGTTTCACCCAGCATTTAAGCTATTCAAGGAACTAGCTCCTGAGATCGGGAAGATCGAGAGTGGTATGGTTAGAGTTTACCATCCACTTCCGAAGGAGGCTTGGGAGAGACAGGGAAGGATCCCTACCTGGTTTGTTCAGAAGGAGAAATCAGGAGGAGGCCCTCTCGTCCATTCAGGAAGCCATATGCTCGATATAATGCGCTGGGTAGCAGGAGATCCGATCCGCGTTGATGCTAGGATTAAGTTCAAGCCGGGTTTCGATATAGATTATCTAACAAACGCTATTTTGGATCTGGAGAGTGGAGCTACCCTATTCCTCGAAGTCGGTTGGTTGTCGCTCCTAGGGGTGGGCTTCAGACAGGATGGTTGGGACGAATTTATCGAGCTACGAGGAGATAAGGGTAGGATAGTGATTTATTCTACCTGGTGGGACGATCCAGAGCATCAAATTCCAGTGGTGGAACTCTATCGAGAGGCTGATAAATCCACCCAACGATTTGCTCCCGGAAAGTTTAACTACTTCACGGAGGAGATAAAATCCTTCGTCAAAACGGCGGAGGAAGATGGAGTTCATAAGCCAGATGTTGTAGATGGCTATAAGGTAGAGGCGATTATAGATGCCCTGTATAAATCCGCTGAGAAGATGGCTCCAGAGGAAGTAGTGTATAAGTATAAGTATTAGATGCTTCACCTCTGAGGATTCGATCATTTGTGGCGTTGGGTTCGATGACCCAACGCCATTCTCAATTTCTTACTTTCTTTTTCATTAAACTTCTATCCTAAGTGCTTCCTGTCTCTCCTTTAGTCTGATTTTCGTTTCTATCCTAAAGCTCGTTAGCAATCCCATCAGAGCTAAGATCGCTCCTCCTATGAATACCACTTGATAACCGAATTTATCCCAAGCCCATCCTCCGATTATAAGAGCTAGGAAGGAGGCGGCATGATCGATGGTAGTGCGCATAGAGAGGTTAGAAGTGATATCCTCTCTAGGAGCGATCTTTGCTATATAGGTGGTCATCGCTACCCCGAAGCCCCCGAGAAGCCCATTGATGATATATAGGATGTAGATTAGAGGAGTGGAGGGTTTAAGACTATATCCTAAAAATATGATAATCAATCCAGTATACTGTAACATAAAAGCTTTCTTCTCTCCGATCACATCTATTATTCTTCCGATCGAGACGCGAGAGAAGATAGCTATGATGCTGGTAGCTCCGAAGATAACTGCAAGAGTCTGAGCACTTACTCCCAGAATCTTAACCATAAGAAAGATCGCGAAGGTCGCTTGTATATGCTTGTAATATCCGGAGAAGAAGGAGAGAACATAGAATAGAGAATAGCGTCTCTTGAGGGAGAAGATAGCTTTCAAGCGATCTTTGAAGGGTATATCTAATAATATCTTACTCCTCCTTGATCCGACCTCTCTAGGGAGAGCAAGGAGGATCATTCCCCCTAAGAGATTAACTATAGCTCCTACTAAGAATATATTCCTTAAACCTATGGAATTAACTGTTAGATAGATTAAGGCGGAGGCTAAGAGGCCTCCTAGTGCCCCTATGCTTCCTATCAGACCGAGCATCTGAGCTTGTTTTCCCTCTTGAGATAGAGAGAGTATGATGGAGCTTTGGATAGGCATCATAAAGTGAAACCCAAGACTTTCTATAAATACTGCTATCAATAACACCGAGAGATTATGAGCATAGAAGTAGAGGACGAGACCAATTGCAGAGGTAAATAAGCATAAAGAGGCGGCGGTTGGTTCTAGGAAGATAATAAGAACAACGGATAGGAAGACAGTCAATAACCCAGGGGTTTCCCTCACTGCCTCCAATAATCCCATCTGGGTTGCCTCAACATTTAGCTCCTGGACATAAAATTTCTGAGCGATCGTCGTCCTAAGTCCGAAAGCCATCTGCCCCAGAAAGAAGCCTACCAGAGCTATCGCTAGAGCTTTTCTCACATCAAAGCCTTTAGTTGATCCTGTCAATTTTAAGTTTCCTTTCTTTATATAGAAAAATCAGATGACGTTTTCCAGAAGGTCTTTAGAGTCCTGCTTAAAAAGTTTGGCTCTCTCTTTCAATCTCAAATTTTTGTGGAAGTATAAACAAGTTTTATTATACCACATAAAGTTCAGTTTTACAATGTGATTATAGAATAATGTAAGCATGTAAAACTCCGTGCTAGGAAACTGTTCTTGACAATTATTTAAAAATCTGATAAAATTAAGTAGTTTTCAGATTGTATTCTGAACTGCAACACCTTGAATCTAAAACTCTTGAAAGAAAGGAGATGAGAACATAAAGTTTAACCACGGGTGTCGGTTGCACTTCAGATACAATTTGTCTGGTTTTTTTGACAACCGAGTAGGGAACAAGAAAGGAGCCAAAAATGGCTAAGAATACAAAAATCTATACGGTGTTTTTTTCGTCTGGTCATCCAGTTGGATTTAAGGCTTATCGAAAATATCATCCTGATATAAAAGTGATGGAAAATCAGGAGATACTCCAAAGAGTTAAAGATGAATGTAAAGGTGTGGAATTTGTCGGTGAAGCTGAACCTGTAAAAGCTGAAGATGTTATTTCGAATATAAAAGAACAAAAGGAAAATTTAGATGGTCTGCTTGTCTTTGGTCCGCCACCAGATGAGCTGATATCAGTTGGATTACCCATAGTAGCTGTGGAACGTCCTTTGGAGGGATGCACAACGGTGCCTTTTCATGCTTATAAAGATAGTAAAGTTCTAACATCTTATTTGCCTGCACATCACGACAAAGACCCTAAAGTTTACTCCCTTCGATTCGAGGATATAGCAGGAAAAGTTAAGCTGATTGATGTCATCGCAAGGATGAAAGATTTAAAAATGTTGGTTGTAACAGATTTGCCTACCCTGGGCTATTTCGAACCTATGGATCTTCAGATCGAAACGAGCAGAGAAGAATATGAGGAAGTCTATCTCAGTAACCTAAAAGAGGCATTTGGGACGGAGTTTATAACAGTTCCGCAGAAAGAATTGCTAGGCGAGAAGATGCAAGCAGTAGATGAGGGAAAAGCAAGAGAAGTCACTCAAAAATGGATTGAGGGAGCTATTGCACTTCGAGGGACAAATGAAGCTGAGATTCTGAAATCAGCAAAACTATACTTACGTATGAAAGAACTGATGGATGAACATGACTGTGACGCCATAACTACTGAAGGATTTGGATGGCCACCACTTGGATTCGAGGCAGCTCCATCTGCAGGCTTACCTATCTCACAACTCCTTACGGATGGTATAGCGGCTGCTTCCGAAACCTTGACAGATTGTTTAATCACTCAACAACTGGCATTATATATCACCGGTAGCGGAGGTCTATTGGGTGATTACAACATAGATCCCTTTAATAACACCGCCATAGTTTGTCACTGTGAAGGTTCGTTTAAACCGTATGGAGATGAAGGAAGAGCACCTTATATTATAAGAAATTTACCGTTTGTGGAAGAAAATACAGGCGGTGCCTGTGTGCAAACGAACTATCCGATAGGTAAGACTGTAACCGTGGCAAAAATAGGTATGTATGGGAAAAAGCTATCTATTTTCACAGGCGAGACGGTTTCTGGTGAGGAGCTCTTCCCATACTGGGAAGATATATTAGGCAGGAATAAAATAGCTATTAAAACTAATGCAAGAGCGCTGCTTGAGAATGTTGATTGGAAAACTTTTGGTAATCACAGAGCGGCGTTCTTTGGTGATTATAGGCAGGAGTTCAAAGATTTAGCTAAACTGATCGGATATGAAGTTGTAGAAAAAGATAAGTAAAATAAGAGAAGAAAATTTTAATAAGCGGAGGCCCAACCTCCGCTTTTTTTATTGTTGATAATTCAGCAAAATTATATGTATAGGAAGCATATAAATTGGGGACCTGACATCATAAATCACCCTCCCCCTACCCCCCCTCCCTCGATGGGAGGGGGGACGAGAAATATGCGAAGCATAGACTTAAGCTCTATCTTGATGTTCCCTCTCCCCTTGTAGGAGAGGGATAGGATGAGGGGGGAATTACATCTTGACTTCTTGGTAAAATCTACTAGCATGAAATTTTACATACTTCCGTAGAATAATTAAAGCCCCCTAGCCAGAAGACTAGGGGGCTGATTTGTCAGTATAATCTTGATTATTTTGAAATCTCCTCATCGCTTATTCTGCCATCTAAAAGGTGAATTATACGCGAGGCGTGTTCAGCTACATACCTCTCATGAGTAACTACAATCACAGTATTACCCTCTTCATTCAGTTGTTGAAATATTCCTAGTATCTCATCACCAGTGGTGGTATCCAGGTTTCCGGTCGGCTCATCTGCTAGGATGATGCTGGGATTGTTTATCAAAGCCCTGGCGATAGCCACTCGTTGACGCTGTCCTCCCGAAAGCTCATTAGGGCGATGCTTTATCCTATCACCTAAACCCACCTTGGTAAGAGCCTCTCGAGCTCTTCTCAGTCTCTCTCTCCCCCCGACTCCAGCGTAGATCAGAGGAACCTCCACATTGTGTAAGGCAGTATTGCGGGCTAACAAGTTGAATTGCTGGAATACGAAGCCGATACGTTTATTTCTGATATTCGCTAAGCGATTATCGTTCAACTTGCTGACATCATCACCATCGAGGATATATCGACCGGAGGTGGGCTTATCTAAGCAACCAATGATGTGCATCAGGGTTGACTTACCAGAGCCAGAGGGACCCATAATAGATACTAATTCGCCCTCTTTGATCGTGAAGGAGACTCCAGATAGGGCATTTACTGTCACATCCCTTCCCATCTTATATTGCCTGCTTATATCTTCTAAAGACATTATCTCTTTTTTACCATTAAACATATGCATAACCTCCGACCTTAATGCAATTTCTCATCTTCATTTACTACCGCTCTCTTACTCATATCTTAACGCCTCTACTGGATCGAGCCGAGCCGCTTTCATCGCGGGATAGATGCCAAAGGTCAATCCCACTCCACTGGAGAAGGCAAAGGCTAATATCACAGATATAGGAGATACGACTAGAGGCCAACCTCCTATTCGAGCGACCATCGCTGCTCCTCCCCATCCCAATAACAAGCCTACTATCCCTCCCGAGGTGCTCAGGGTGAAAGCCTCGATCATAAATTGCCCGAGGATATCCTTATTCTTAGCTCCTAGAGCCTTGCGGATCCCGATCTCCCTTGTCCTCTCGGTGACCGAGACCAGCATAATGTTCATAATCCCAATGCCCCCGACTAGCAGGGCTATACTTGCTATCCCTCCTAGGAGGATGCTGAAAGTGCTCATAGCCTGACTTACCGTATCGAGGATCTCCTGCTGGCTGAAGACGTTGAACTTATCAGGATCGCCTATCTTGCGGGTGAGGAAGAATTCGATCTGAGCTACAGCATCTTCCGCAGCCTCCGCGGAGATGGCTTCTGCGCTATAACCATCGACAAAATCCCTGGTCGTAAACCTATTCATAGCGGTAGTGATGGGAACATAGGCTTGATTATCGTAGTTGGAGAACATCACCTGCCCCTTCTCCTCCATTATCCCTATCACCGTTAGCATAAACCAGCGACTCCCTACGGTAACTTTGATCTTCTTGCCGAGTGGATTCTCTTCTTCAAGTGGATCCTCTCCTTCAAATAGATCATTCACCAACTGCGAGCCGAGAACAATCACTAATCTACTCCCTTCGAGGTCTTCCTCGGAGATGAACCTTCCTGCCGCTAATTTATAGTTGAATATACTCATATAGCTATTATCAGCACCTATTAGAGAAGCTTGGACGTTCGTATTCTTATAGACCAGCCTCCCTCCATTTCGGATGGTGGGGATGACAGCTTTTAAGGAGGGACAAGCTTCCTCAAGTTGCTCTCCCATCTCCAGAGTAAATATCTCTCTAGCTTCTCGGCTGACCCTTCCAGCTCTGCCCCTGGTGAAACCCAAAGTGATATTAATGAGATTCGATCCCAGAGCTGAGATCTGGCTGGTTATACTCTCTTGCGCTCCCGAACCGATGGAAACGGTTGTAACCACCGCCGCCACTCCGATGATTATCCCTAGCATCGAGAGGAAGGAGCGCATCTTATTAGCCCCTAAACTTTGGATAGATACACGCAGGGTCTCCAATATATTCATAAAACATCACCTCTTCATCAGCGAGGTCCTCCCATCATAAAGGTACCTCTTCTCTCAGCATCTCCTGACATCTTCTCCTGTTGGAACATCTGGTAATTGTTCGCTAGGATTTTATCCCCCTCCTGTAATCCCCTTATGATCTCCACCTCGGTATCATTCGCTACCCCAGTCATTACTGGGACTGGTTGAGGAACACCATCGACTAGTTTGGTAACGAGCTTGATCTTTGCTGGTTGAGGAACACCTTCGGGTGGTTTGGTAACGCGCTCCGTCCTCGCTGGTTGAGGAACACCTTCGGGTGGTTTGGTAACGCTCTCCGTCTCTACTGGGGCTGGTCGGGGAAGATCATTGACTAGTTTGGCAATGAGCTCCTCATCTTCTGGCTCGAAGACCGCTAATAGAGGCACTTTAAGGACATTCTCAGCTTTAGCAACGATAATATCCGCGGTAGCAGTGAGTCCCGGTTTAACCCTTTCATCTTGGTCTTGGTCGGTCAATTCTATCGTCACCGGAAGGGTAACGACTCCCTGATCCTCTTCCGCAACTGGAGATAATCTCCTCACTTTTCCTCTTAGCATAAGCTCGGGGTAGGCGTTAAATGTTATATTAACATCTTGACCTTCCTTGACTAGTCGGATATCGACCTCATCCACCGAGACATCGATCTCGTAGCCACTATTATCGATCAGCTTAGCCACGACTTGACTGGCACCTATCAACTCCTCCTCCTCTAAATCTATATCGTATATTATGCCCGCGAAGGGGGCTTTGAGTTTGGTCTTATCCAGATTGGATTCGGCGATCTCTAAATTGATATTGCTCTCTTCGATATCGCTAGGAGAGCTCGTTATCTGATCTCGCTTATACTGGTTCTCCGCTTGCACAAGAGCTAGCCGTTGTTCCTGATCATCTAGTTCAGCGATGACCTGCCCTTTCTCTACCTCCTGATTCTCCTCGATCAAGACGCTTTTCACCTTGCCACCCTTCTCAAATGTCAAATCCATCGCTCTGATAGCTTTTACCTCTCCCGAGGAGGATATTGTGTTTATAATATCCCCCCTAGTTACCACTACAGATGGAGACATACTCTTCTGAGCCCCATTTTCATTGCTTCCGGAAACCTCAGCTGAGAATCGATTTCGATATAACCAGTAAGCTCCACCTCCTAATATGGCTACGATAACCACGATAATAATAAACTTCTTCAATTTATCTCACCCCCTAACTCAAGCTCCTCCCCAATAGATACTTTAAGGCGCAGCTCCTCGGCTTGACAATCGTTTATAGCTTGTTGGAGATCGAGTTGAGCTTCTTTCGATCTATTAACTGCTCTCTGATATTCATCCTGGGTGATCAAACCCTCTTTTAGCTGTTCCTCCTTTAATGCTTTCTCCAGTTCAGCTTCATCCTGAGACAAATAAGCTATCTCGATCTCTCTGGATTTATCCTCCAGAGAAGCTAACTTATCCCTGGTAGTATCTTCGACCTGTGATTTACTATCCTCGTAGTTCCGCTTTGCTTCCTCATAGGCGATCTCTTTAAGCTCAATAGCATCTCTTTGTCTTTCTCCATCGAAGATAGAATAGGTGAGGTTGAGGCTGATCTGCCAGTTATAGATATCCTCCTCACCAAGTTCCTCCCCCTCCTGCTTCGCATATTGAGCTTGTAGGAAGAGATCTGGCCAAGATCCCCTTTTCTCCGCTTCGAGGCGAGCTTCGGCTAATTTGATATCCAGTTCAAGCGATTTCAGATCTATACTATTAGCTAAAGCCCTAGAGATCGTCTCCTCTTCGGATAGACCCCAGGACGAGAATTCGCCCAACTCTAGATCGAGTATCCGCAGTCCTGTTAAGCTTATCCCTAATAGAAGCTCCAGTCCACGCAGTTGAGAGAGGTGAGCATCTCGAGCCGCGAGCATCGTTTTATATGCTTTTCGTTCCTCGATCTCGCTCTTCAGTAGATCTATATCTCCTACTGCAGAGACTTCTCTCTCCCTTTTTGTTTTCTCCAACTCGCGTTGAGCTAGCTCATGATCCTCTTGGCTATTCAGATATTGCTCTTCCTTGATGACCAGATCGAAATACTTCTGCCTCATATCGATCACGGTCAACTTCTTCTGTTGCTCCAAATTATCTTGGGTCTTCTCTGTCTCCATTCTCTTCTGCATTGTATTTAAAGCACTCTCCGAATAAGCAGGATTGGAGAGAAGATCTTGCTTTACCCCTATATTCCAGAGAAGATCCCAACCTTGATCCTCAGTGGCATCGCTTCTATTCAAGGTTATCTCTCCGGTAAGATCTAGATTGGAGGGGAAAGAGATCGAGCCCTCTAAGGAAAGTTCGGAACTGAATACATTCTTATCTTCCTTCGTTGAGATATCACTTGACCTCGATCTATAAGAAAGGGATGCTGGCTTAGCATCCAAGAGCAATTGAAAGCGATATATAGCTTGCAATTGATCCAACTCCAGTTGCGAGCTATCTAGCTTAGCCTGGAGATCCGATATCTGAGGATCGTTCTCTAAAGCCAACTGGATAGCCTCTTTTAGAGTTAGCTCAGTTATACCTTCTGCCTTTGCCAGAGGGTTGTTAAGTAGTAGTAATACCAGGCAAAAGCCAAGCCACAGATCGAAACTTGGGTTTCGGCTACTTACCTTCACTGGTTTCACCGCTCTGTTCTTCCTCGGTCTGCTTCTGCTTAGGAGGAGCAGGGAACAGCTCTACTCCGATAAGCTTCTTCAAGTTTAGCACGGCTAAATTGTAGTTGTGAATGGCATCCGTCAGAGCAAGCTCAACTTGAAGGAGAGAAACCTCGGCTTGTTTTAATTCAAGACTAGTCTTTAATCCGGCATTACGTTGTTTCTTAGTGATGTCATAATTCTCAGATTCGACATCATAATTGTCTTGAGAGAGCTTAACGTTCTCATTCGCCTGCGTCATCTCATTATAAGCTGATCTCACGTTTGCTTCCACCTTCGCAACGTTCAGTTCTGCTATCTTCAGATCGTTCTCAGCCTTTGATAGATCTAGGGGAGCGGTATCTCCCGCTTTAACTATATCCAAGTTCGTTTCCGCAAGCTTCAAGTTATCTTGGGCCTCAGCCAACTCATCGCTGTGAACAAGGGCTTCTTCTTGAGCTTTCCCTAGAGAAATGTTGTAAGGCTCGTAAGCTATCTCACTCGTTAGTTTGAAGGTAACTCCCTCCTGAAGATTTAACAGCTCAGCGAAATCATCTTGTTTCTCCGCTAGAGAATCCTCCGCTTTACGCAGGTCCAATTTAGCCTTCTCATATTCAGATTCACTGCGTAACTGATCCAAATTGCTGGCACTTCCTGCCTTGACCTGCTTGATGGTATTATCCAGTTGCTCTTTGGCTACTTCAACCTCCTTCTCTTTGTTGCTTACCTCTTTAACCCCTTTCAAGATGCTCTGATAATTATCGACTACGTTGATTATCAATTGCTTCTTCTGGTCATTGTAATCTCGCTCAGCTTTATCGTAGTTGAACTCAGCTTGGAGCTTGTCGTAGGTCGAACCAGTCAGAAGAATGGTAGCTAGAGCCTTCTCTTCAGATATTCTGGAATTGTCAAGGTTTAGAAGAGCAATCTGGTAGTCGATGTTCTGCTTCAGAGCCAAATCGATGCTCTCCTGAAGCGATAGAGAGAGGCTAGTCACCTGTTGAGCTAAAGTGGGAACAGCTGATAGTAAAAAGGTAATTGAGAGTACTAAAACTAAACTTCGTCGCATTTTGATTCCTCCTTTTGAAAAATCGGCTTCTATATTTTTTAACTCGTATCCTATCTCACCTTTACTCTTTGAGTAGAGTAGATAGGGCTAGAGAATACTGCTCAAGATTGACGCATCGCCTTTAATAGTATCTCTTCAACGCTATGAAGAATTGAAATCTAAAAGTCATCCGAAAACTTATTCTCTAAATTAGACGAAGAATGAGGGGAAAATGTTTACCGTGATTCAGGGATTGCTTTG
>CAZSTA010000041.1:0-4422 GCA_964609495.1 uncultured bacterium
CTCGCTCGCCGTTGTGTAACGAATGCGTTCTGGCGGAGGAATGCGATTATTTTCAACGTCAACCACCCCTACCACAAGGGTAGGGATTTTTACGCCAGTTTTTTATAAAATTAGGTGAAGTTACTGCCTGTTTTGGTAGGTAGGATGAAGGATGGGGATAAGACAAAAGAGTAACTTATAAATGACTTGGTGGAAATGCATCAACGAATTACTGAATTGGAAGAATCAGAAATCGAGCGCAAGCGGATGGAAGAGAAAGGATGGATATTAGATAGTTAGGAGAGGACGCGAGAAAAAGCGTTCTCTCCTTATATTTTGACATCATAGAAACTAACTTTTGTTAGTTGTGATTATAGTTGACAGTTTTTCTTACATCTGTTATAATCTAATAAAGCTTGTTTAAATATTTTTAGATTCATTGATAATTCAGTCTATATAATTTAATCTCCCCTTATTCCAGACTGACTATGATATTTTGGTAGGTTTTTCAAAGGGGTGGGATGAACTAAGGAGGGAGGGATATCTTTGTGTAGATTCTGCGCAGAACATAATTACGGGAAAAAGTGGTTTCTAAATCCTGAAAATTTTAAGGAGGACTTACTGGAGGATAAGTGGCGGATGAAGATAGTCTCCGCGATCAGCGGTTGGGATCTCGATTTTTATGTGGAGTGGACGAGCAAGTGGTCCTCTCGTGCGCAATGGCCTATTGTAGGAGGCCCGATAAAAGCGGCTTTGAATTCGATAGCTCCCCTCTTTCACGCAGGACAGGTGGTCAAGCTTGAGGATGCTTTGAAGATAGTAGAGCTTGCTGATAAGCATGTTATCATGCCCTGTATATGTCGCCGAATGACAGGGGCTAAGGAGGAGATGAATTGTATCCAATTCGGGCCGATAAAGGAATTATTCGGTAGAAAGAAGCCCGAAGAAAAGATGGAGGAGTTGACCTTAGATGAGATCAAGGATGTGATCAAGAGGTGTGCGAAGAAGGGATATGTCCAGCAGGTGTTATACGCTAAATGGCCTTACCCAATAGCTCTTTGCAACTGCGATATCAAATATTGCACCTCGATGAAACAGAGATTTGTTTTTGGAATTGCTTCGGCTTGCTTAAAAGGTTATGAGGTGTGTGTTGTAGATACAGATAGATGCGATGGTTGTGAGGGAGATCCTCAATGTGTATCCAAGTGCCAATTCAATGCTCTTCGCTGGCTACCTACGGACAACAAGGTGGTCTGCGATCCTAATCTTTGCTTTGGCTGTGGCCTCTGTCGTCTGGCTTGTCCCACAGGTGCGTTAAGTTTGAAACCCAGAGAGGAAGTTTTAGCGGCTAAGGGAACATATTAATGAACTTCCGAGTAAAGGTTAAGAAGTGTGACCCTGGGGCTTGTGGATATCGTTGCCTGAAGGTATGCCCAACTGGCGTTTTTCTATGCGCTCCACAAGGCGGATTTGTTCTTCTCAGGGATCAATTACCCCGAGGATTTAAGATTATCCCCAGATTTGCCAGCTTATGTATTGGATGTCGGAAATGTGTAGAGGTTTGCCCAGAAAATGCTATTGAGATTCGCGAAAAGTGAGGGAAAGCCCGCTTTATAGGAATTATTAGATCGGAGTGATTTAGTTGGGAATTGTAGATAATTTGGTCTTGGTAAGGGAGCGGATAAGGATGGCGGCTCAGAGAGCGGGTCGTGATGCTCGTGAGATCAAGCTCATCGCAGCGACAAAAACGATCCCTGTTCCTTTGATCGAAGAGGCTATATCCGCTGGGATCATTGATATAGGTGAAAATAGAATACAAGATGCTCAAGCCAAATATCCCCATATCGGCAATAAAGTGCAGTGGCATATGATCGGGCATCTTCAGACTAATAAAGTGAAATATGCGGTGCGGATGTTCGATATGATTCAGTCGGTGGATAGTCTTCGTCTAGCTCAAGAGATATCTAGGAGGGCGCTCGAAGCTCAGAGGAGGATAGATATTCTAATAGAGGTTAAGGTCTCTCCTGAAAGCACTAAGTTCGGGATAGAGCCTGAGGATGCCTTGAGTTTCGTTCGAGAAATATCAGAGCTAGAGGGGATAAGTGTAAAAGGACTGATGGCCCTCGCTCCTTTAGCTGATGATCCAGAGAAAATTCGTCCCTATTTCGCTCAAATGAGAGACTTAGCGGATATGATCGCCGGAGAGGGAATACCTGGGGTGGAGATGAGATATCTATCTATGGGGATGACGAACGATTTTGAGGTGGCTATCGAAGAGGGAGCGAATATGGTGAGATTAGGGACTGCCATTTTTGGACCGAGAAGAGGCGAGAATAGAAAATAGAATCCCAGCACAGGGGGTGAGAGGGCAAGTGTTTCGCAGACTATTAGAGGTATTAGGTTTTGCTGAGGAGGAAGAGGGGGAATTTGAAGAAGAGGAGTTTGAAGGAGAACGTCATTTAAGAGTGGTGGGGGGTATGAAAAGTATTTCTAAACAACAATTAGATATCATAATAGTCAAGCCAGTGTCCTTTGAGGAAGCCAGAAGTTTCGCGGATAATCTGAAGGATGGAAAGATCGTTATTATGAATTTGGAGGATGCAGATAAGGACACCGCGAAACGATTCATAGATTTTGCTAGTGGACTTACTTATGCTTTAAATGGTCATCTTTATCCTATAGGGAAGGATATATTTCTCTTTACTTCTGGGAGTGTAAAAACCTCTTTACCCCCTGGTAAAGAGGGGGAAGGTAAATTCAAAGCTGATACCTTGCTCTCTCAAGAGGAGAAATCATCTAAAAGCTAAACAGAAAAGGAGAGGGAGAAAATATGTATGGATTATTTAGGCTAATTGACACCTTGCTTTGGCTCTTCGAGATCGTCCTGCTGGTTAGGGTGATTATGTCCTGGTTTAGAGTCGATCCTTATCATCCTGTAGTTCGCTTCATTTATCAGATTACAGAGCCTGTGCTAGCTCCAGTCCGAAATATCCTCGCCCCTTATCAGCGAAGTGTCCCTCTTGATTTCTCACCCTTAGTAGTTTTCATCCTAATAGATATAATTCGCCGAATCATCTTCTAGCAATAGATCTTTATGGTGAGTATGATGATACCTATTAGTGAAACTAGGGATGGGCTTAGTTTCAAGGTCAAAGTATATCCTAAATCTTCTAAGAATGAGATCGTGGGGGCTAAAGGGGATGCTCTGGGAGTAAAGATCACTGCGGCTCCTACTAAGGGGAAGGCTAATAGCTCTTGTATAGCTCTTCTAGCTGATGAATTCTCTCTCTCCAAATCTCAGATAGAGATAGTGAGGGGAAGAATATCCCGAAATAAGGTCATTAGGATCAAAGGTATATCTAGGGAAGATTTGGAGACGATCTTGAGTAGATACTTATAGGAGGAGTATATTGGAAACTATTGAGTGGGATAATGATATGGTGAAGATGATAGATCAGACTAAGTTACCTCTGGAGGAGGTAACTTTAGAGTGCAGAAGTTATCAGGAGGTAGCCGAGGCGATCAGGTCTATGAAGATAAGGGGAGCGCCAGCGATCGGAGTGGCTGCCGCCTTCGGGATAGCTTTAGCCACTAAGAAGATAGAGGCTCTCAATGGGGATGATTTCTTGAGGGAACTCCAGAAGATAGCGGAAGTTATGTCTAAAACTAGACCGACCGCGGTCAATCTCTTCTGGGCGATAGAACGGATGATCAAGGTGGCGAAGGAGAATAAAGATCGGGATGTCTCCGAGATAAAAGATGTATTAGTTCAAGAGGCTCTATCGATCTATGGGGAGGATATAGAGATCAACAAAAGCTTGGGCAAAAATGGTGCGTCTCTAATAGGTGAAAGCGCTACGATCCTCACTCATTGTAACGCTGGAGCTTTAGCCACCGCGGGATATGGCACAGCTCTGGGAGTAATTCGCGCCGCTTGGGAGGAGGGCAAGGATATCAGGGTCTTCGTGGATGAGACCAGACCCTTTTTGCAAGGGGCTCGCCTCACCGCTTGGGAGATGGTTAAAGAGGGGATCCCCGCTACTTTGATAACCGATAATATGGCTGGCTATTTTATGAGCAGAGGAGAGGTCGATCTGATCATCGTAGGAGCGGATCGGATCGCGGCTAATGGTGATACCGCTAATAAGATCGGCACCTATACCTTGGCGGTGTTGGCGAAGGAGAACGGCATCCCCTTCTATATAGCGGCTCCGTTATCGACTATCGATCTATCCTTGGATTCGGGAGAGGAGGTCCCGATAGAGGAGAGAAATCCAGAGGAGGTATTATATATCGCTGGGAAGCGGATAGCTCCTGAGGGGATAGAGGTAGCTAATCCGGCCTTCGATGTTACTCCTAATCGCTATGTGAGTGCTATTATTACTGAGAAGGGAATTATAAGACCTCCTTATGCAGAGAATTTAAGGAGGATTTTTGATCTCT
>CAZSTA010000041.1:4522-10589 GCA_964609495.1 uncultured bacterium
ATATGGGTGAATAAAGTGCAAGTAGTAGAGATAGGTCCACTGGAGAGGGATGCTTGGAATAACTTCGTAACTTCAACCTCTCGCCCCTCGATTTTACAATCGTATGAGTGGGGAGAGTTTAAATCTCGCTTTGGTTGGCAGCCTCTTAGATTGATGATTAAAGATGGAAGTGGGATAAGAGGGGTTATATCTATCCTCATCAGGAGAGTTCCTTTTTTAAAAAGGACGATCTTCTATGCTCCTCGAGGTCCTATAATCGATTTCGAGGAAGAGGAGGTATTTGAAACATTACTAGAGGCACTTTCTCAAGGGGCTTCGGAGAAAAGAGGGATATTCTTAAAGATCGATCCTGAGATAAAGGAGGATAGTGAGCGAGCTAAAGAGATTATAATAGCAAATGGGTTTAGAGCTTGTAGTTCGCAAGTTCAACCTCGCTGCACTTTTTTGATCGATCTCGACAAGGATGAGGATGAGCTATTAAAGGGATTTAAGAGCAAGACGAGATATAATATCCGCCTAGCAGAACGAAAGGGAGTAAAGGTTGAGGAAGCTCATTCGGAGGAAGATATAGAGCGATTCTACAAGATATTACGAGAGACAAGCGCTAGAGATAAATTTTTGCTCCATAGTATCAAATATTATCAGGGGATTTGGGAGCTACTTCGAGCTAGGGATATGGCTTCTCTATTCTTAGCTCACTATCGAGGGGAGATGATCGCCGCTAGCTTAATCTTCAAATTTGGGGATTGGTGCTGGTATATGTATGGAGCATCCAGCCATCACCATCGGGAGGTGATGCCCAATCAGGCTATCCACTGGTATATTATGAGGAAGATGAAGGAAGAGGGATATAAGACCTATGACTTGTGGGGAATCCCCTGCAACCCCCAGCCAGATCACCCCCTATGGGGGGTATATCGTTTCAAAGCGGGCTTTCAGGGAAGGTTGGTTAAGTTTATCGGAGCTTATGATCTCCCGTTCTCTCCACTCTATCGCTGTTGGGGTGGCTTAGAAACTACCTATAAGACAGCTCGCAGTCTCCTTTTCAAAGGGACAGTGGTAGATTCGTTGAGAGAATAATTATATTTAAAACCTCCAGTAATCTTGATGAACTTTCTGCACCACAGTTACTATCCTATCCACCCTTTCCTGGGCTAATCCCTTCAGAATTGAAATTTCTTCCCTAGCCACCTCGAAATTCCCTAATTCGGCTAGGGTAGCGGATACCGAAGGAGCTAGTCCCTTCCCATACCCACCTTCCAAGAGTAAAACTACCCCCCCCTCGCTGAACTTGTTAGCTAGAGCTTGAGCTATCTCAGCCATCTTGGCAAATCCTTCTTGAGTTACTAGCATCCCCCCTATGGGATCGGCGAAGTGGGAATCGTATCCGGCGGAGATCATAACTAATTCTGGCTCGAATTGTTCGGCGATGGGAATTAGGATCTCCTTGAAGACTTGGATATATCCTTTATCGCCTGTTCCAGCGGGGAGAGGCACATTAATAGTAAATCCCAATCCTTTTCCCTCTCCTATCTCGGAGTAATGACCGCTACCTGGATAAAAAGGGTATTGATGGGTGGAGAAGTAGAGGAGGGAAGGATCATCATAGAATATATCTTGGGTACCATTTCCGTGATGGAGATCCCAATCTACTATAAGGATACGCTTGATACCAAGTTCCTTTTGCGCATACTTAGCCGCGATAGCTATATTATTGAAGAGACAGAAGCCAGCCGCTTTATACCGATTGGAGTGATGACCGGGGGGACGCACCGCCGCAAAACCGATGTCTAGCTCATCACTTATCACTTTTTCTACCGCTGATATAGCCCCTCCTGCTGCCCAGAGTGCCACCTCATAGGAGTTTGAGCCAAAATCAGTTCCATCAAAAAGACGAGCTCCCCCACGTTGACATAGAGAATCTATCTTCTTTATATGTTCAGCGGTATGGACTAGAAGTATCTCCTCCACTTCCGCCTTTTTGGGCTTATAGCGAAGGATTTGATCTTTCCAATTCTGTTTCTCCAGATGAGATAATATAACTTTTAACCTGGCGGGAGATTCCGGATGAAAGGGGGAGGTAGTATGCTCTAGGTATATATCATCATATATAAAACCGATCTTTTTGGACATAGGGATCTCCTTAATTTAAGTAGTTTCAAAAAGTTTCAGGGAGAATTGTTTAAATCACCCTCCCCTCTTGGTCCTTGAACTTCTAATCGGGGCATCATATTCTTAGTTTTTCGCTAAGGGGGTTCAAGATGTGATTCCACTTCACCCTATCCCTCTCCCCTGGTAGGAGAGGGGATTCTTGAGACCTGCGATTCCTTTTATTTCCTCCCTTGACGGGAGGGGGTTAGGGGAAGGTGTAAAGGAAATTTTTGAACCTTGAGTTTTGTTCAAAGCAAAAGTTCCCTTTATCTAAGGTGGGTTCGAGATCTAACAGGAGAAAAATCTTCAATAGCCCGATTAATTTAGCAAAGACCAAGGGGGAGAGGAAAATAAAGAGAGTGGTCTTATCTCAATAAACCCTCTCCCCCTGTGGGAGAGGAAGAAACCAAAGAGGAAATCCCAATCGTGAGTCGAAGATACTCTCTATTAGAAAGTATCTATAATTTATGAATGGCAGGTTCACTTTAGCAGATAACCTCTAACTATAAGTTCTGCCGCCTCCTTGGGGATATCAGTCTTTAAGGTGAGATTCATCGTCTTTCCTATATCAGCCCTACCTATTTTGTATCTGAAGGCAACCCAGGAACAGGAACTCCAGATCAATTGATCAGGAGTGTTTATAAAATTTATGATCTTATCATCAATCTTGGCTTCTAGCTTTATAGAATTCTGAGGAGTCCTAATCCTCCTCATCGGTTTGCCTTCGTGAATAAGGTTGACCGTGATTGCCAATATCTTATTCGTAGCGTCCTCGGGGATCGCTAGTTGGCTACTTCCTTCCCTCAACCCATCACCGCTATCCCGAAGTTCTACATTTATGTCAACTTTCTCGGAAGTTTGGGGAACGATCCCTTGCATTCCATATCTTGTTGCTACCAATTGAGCGAGATTATCAGCTACCTCTAAGACTGCCACTTCAGAGGGATATAGATTGATCTCGATCTCGTCTCCATAATTAAATATCTCAGGAGTATCAAAGATGAGCTTCCTATTTCTCGAATATATCTGTTTAAGTAATATCTCCTCCTCTTTGAACTCGGCTTTGAGGGCCAGGGTCTCGTCCAACTTCAGAGTTATATTCTTACTGGTGAGACTGGGATTACACAAGGTAATGAATCCGTGAGTGCCATATACGTTAGCATAGCCATATACCTCACCTTTACCGGGCATTCCTAAGATCGCCTTGGTATTAGAGAAGCATTCGACGTTATCATTGAATAGCTTCATAGCTGCGCTTAAGAACTCTCGATCGCTATCATCCAAAAGCCTTAGATCTCCGTAGAAGTGAGGTTTCAAATTTCCTCTACTGAGCGATAGGATGAAGGCTTCCCTCCAGCCCTCCCCCTCTAGCCAGTAGATAGTCCCCGTCTTTCCGATCATAATTCCGTGATCATCAGTCATATACCAGGGGATCAAGGAGCGAGAGAATAATCTAGCTTGGTGATCTTGGTAGTAGTTGATCGAATCCCTCAAGCTCAAGCTTGGAATCTCGGAGGGGCGAGGATCACCTGCATAGAGGAAGTCGATGAAGGTCAGCCACCAGGGAGATATAGGGAATTTATCTCCCTCGATGATCGTCGTTACTATTCCCCAACCCTCTACAAAACCATTATAAGCTAGGACTACTAGCTCTGGATTCTCCTCCCTAGCCTCCCTCAAAATATCCATCAAGACATCCACCGATTTCTCTCGGGAGTATTTACCCGTCCGATGTCCGTGTTCCTCATTATTGCACTCGAACATCGCAAAATCAAATTTGATCATCCCTAATTTATGATTTTCGATGTGATAGCGGAATGATTTTCTGAGGGTCTCCTCATACTCCGGGGTATTAAGACAAAATCTTCCCCGGTGATTTTTGCAATGTTCCAATGCCTTATTCTCTAGCACCCCACCGGTGGTATCGAACCAAAGTCCCAGCTTGAGTCCTAGCTCTTGTATCCGCTTGGAGGCGCAATCGAATCCCTCGGGCCAATATCTATCATCGAACTTTATATAATCAGCCGCGGGATCGAACCAGAAAGCATCCATCAGGTAGTAGTCGAATTTGATTCCCCAGCGCTCAGCTAGATATTCCAAGTGATCTAACAACTCTAGGGTCAATTCCTCCGTAAGGTGGATATTATCGGATAGCTCGTCATGGGCTGCCCAATCACCGAAGATTCGACAGGGGACTTTCCTCCTTACCGCGATCCTTTCCACATATCTCTTAAAGGTATCCTCCAGACTCTCCTCGGTTCTTATCCCCATAACAGTGCTTTTGCTTCGGTAACTTTCCCCACCCTTGAGGGTAACTCCTGGAAAATGAGTTAATCGTATATTATTATGCTCGTAGTTATTCGAGCTGTAAGGAAATTCCAAGCCAAGGAATAATTGATCCTCAACGAAGACGGGTTGTCCCTCTCCACCTCTGGATACATAGCTCTTGAGCTTTAAGTTCTCCACATCGATATTGAGTAGCAGTATCTCTTCCTCCCCCTCATTCTTAATCTCTAAGCATTTATGAAGATAAAAATCGGGGGTTGTTAATCGATAGTGAATAGATATGGAGAGATTATGGGCATCGTTCTTGAGATTTAGGGAGAGTTGACTGCCATCTTGATCGAATGTTGAATCCTCTATTGAGAGTAGCTCACAATCAATATTAGAAATGGAGAAGGGATTCCCATCTTTATCCTCGAAGTATAGGGTGAATTCAGGAGATGATTGGAATCTAGTCGCTTTATCGAGCAATTTGTTGGTGATGGAAACCGTGCTGAATCTCTCCTCATCAAGTCCAAGCTGAAGCTCCAGGTATCTATTACCTATAGCTACATACCCTTCCGAACGAAATATATATGCCTCTTCCATCAGGCTATCTCCTTTCACTACTTCGAGAGAAGATTAGAGATTTACCTCCTCATCTGCGTAGGCGGCTAATATCTCTCCATAGTAGATCTTATGGAAGTCTCCAGCAGGATATGCACTGGAGACGATCTCTCGAGCTAGTTCGCTATTTAGGACATCATTTTTGTGGATGCTACGACATTCATAGTGAATCACACACTTATCTATGATCGGAGCGTTAACGACTCTTCCGGGACTTATGGAGATATTATGCTCAGCGAGTTTATCATGATCTCGCCCGGAGAAGCCACCACTAAAGGCGGTAAATTTCGCCAGCTCCTTCGGGGGTACATTAACAGTGAAATCTCCGTTCTCCTCGATGAGTTTAAAGGTATAACGAGAAGGACGAACCAGGACGGTGAAGATCTTCCTTCCCCAAATTATGCCGATCATCCCCCAGCCTATCGTCATAACGTTGGGCTTCCCATCATTACCCTGGGATACTAATAGCGCTCCTCCACTGCTCAAAGCTTTTAAGGTCTCCTTAATATAATCGGTATATCCTATAGCGACCTTGGCCATATAAATGCCCTCCTTATGAAGTGATTTTATCCTTCTATCCTTTTAGACCAGTTAAGGTTATCCCCTGAATAAATGTTCTCTGAGTGAGGAAGAATAAGATTATCACCGGTAGAATTACCATAGTTGAAGCGGCCATCAACATATGAGCTATCATCCTTTCTCTAATCGGAGCATTATTTTTGCTCTTCCTTAAGCCTATCGTAGACTCTCCCTATCCCTGTTCTAAGCATTTCGCTTTCTTCCGGCCGATCCGAGAACTTCTCGACTTGAGATATAGCTTCATCTTTACCTAGATCATTCTCAATCGCTTTCAAAACGGTGTCTCTTACCTTCTGGATATAATCTATCTGCTTGTCCAATTCTCTCTTATCCTCAATAGGAGGGATGTGTCCTCCGATAAAAGTGTTTACCTCCATCTCCTTAATCTTTTTCAGGCTATCTATCCACTGGCTAGTATAACCCTCGGCGAAAAAGAGAGAAGTGTCAG
>CAZSTA010000041.1:10599-15614 GCA_964609495.1 uncultured bacterium
GAAAAGCACCTTCTCCTCTGGAACATAGATCGCTAAGGTGTTCTCCGTATGCCCTACTAGAGGAAACATCTGAATGGTATGTTCGCCTAGATAAAGTATTAAGCACTCGGAGAAGGTTATAGTAGGAGGTTTAACTTTGAGTTGATCTATGAAGACTGCCTCTTTAGGATCATCTAATGGTTGCTTTAGAAGGGAGTCATCGGTAGGAAATTTCTCCCTAGTTTTATTATGTCCTATTACAGGTATATCGAAGAGAGAATTACATAAGATATGATCGAGGTGATGATCGGTATTGATTAGATAAAGCAGAGGACCAAACCCTGCCAGCTTTTCCTTTAGCTCAGAAGCCTTACTGGGATACATCGGCGTATCTATTAATATTACTCCCTCACTAGTAACTATGATACCTACATTAGGAAAACCCTCCTCAAGGTATATATTGGCAGTTATTTTTCTCACTATATACTACCTCCTATCTGTTAATACATCTCTGATATCCATTATACTAAAGTTAATCGTATAAGTCAAGAGAATTCGAGGATAAATACCAAGTTTTTGGTGTATGTGAATATCCTATAAAAAATGTCAAGAGTAAAAATAAGATATCTTTTCAAATTTCTGCTAGGTCAAAGCATAGTATCACTAATCCCTGTCCTAGAGATGACTCTGGAAAGATAAATCAACAAACTATAGTCTTTTAAGAGCAATCTCTTATTGAAATTTTCCTCTCCCTTAAAGTTAAGTTAGACAGCAACTTTTACTATCTTCTCTTTCTCTTTCGTTGCATAAGGATCATAGAGGGTATTATCCCTTAGCATCGCCCACATCACTCTTACTAGTTGCCTAGCTAAAAAGGCTTTAAGACCCTTAGACGAAAGGTTCTGGGATTGATTTGCTCAAAAAAACGCTTGACAATTTCAGATATTTGTTCTATACTATATATAACAGCACAAGTTGCTCTTTGAAAAGAGCATAGGATTGTGTCAGAAATCCCTAATATGTCCAACTCGAAGGTTGGAAAAAAGAATTGAAGCTCCCTAAAATTGTTCCTCTGATACAACTTGTAAAACTAGAGGAGATGAGAAATATGTTCGCAGATCTGTTAAAACAATCTTGGTGGTCGTTGTTATTGCGGGGTATAGCTGCCATACTCTTTGGCGTATTAGCCCTCACCTGGCCGGGTCTCACCATAGTGACGCTGATAATACTCTTTGGCGCTTTCGCCTTGGTAGATGGTATCTTCGTGGTGTTTGGATCGTTGATAAACCGTGAAGCGTATGAGCACTGGTGGCTGGTCTTGTTGAGCGGACTGATCAGCATCGCAGCAGGCATTCTTGTCTTCGTCTGGCCGCTCCTCACTGCACTGATCTTACTCTACCTGATTGCTGCTCGGGCGCTCATCGTAGGTATCATGGACATCATCGCTGCCATTCGACTGCGGAAGGAAATCGAGGGTGAATGGATGCTTATCCTGGCCGGGATCGCATCGGTGCTTTTTGGCCTAATAATGTTCATTTGGCCCGGCGCTGGCGCGCTGGCGGTTATCTGGCTGATTGCAATCTATGCCATCTTTGTTGGCCTGATGCTACTGATCCTTGCCTTCAAGGTGCGGAGTTGGAGAAGCCAACTTGAGGAGCGCGGGGAACAGAGTACATCCTGAACCTGTACAAATTTGCCTCAGAATCATAAGGGAAGGGCCGTCCACGAATCGGGCCCAGATACACGAATTTCTAGCTTGCATAAATCTCCCAATAGGGAATTGGGAGTAGGTCATAACCTATACTATTCTCAGCTGTGTTAAGCGGTGAACAGAGGAATTTTCTCAGAGGTATTGACAAAAACGATTTTCTTTGGTATAATTGCTAAAAAGGGCGGAAGCAGCTCAATGGTAGAGCATCGCCTTGCCAAGGCGGGGGTTGCGGGTTCAAGTCCCGTCTTCCGCTCCATCTATTGGCGACGTAGCCAAGTGGCTAAGGCAGAGGTCTGCAAAACCTCCATTCCCCGGTTCAAATCCGGGCGTCGCCTCCAGCAAATTCTTGTGTGGGCGATTAGCTCAGGGGGAGAGCATCTCCTTGACGCGGAGAGGGTCGTAGGTTCAAATCCTACATCGCCCACCATTATTTATTTACGGGAATATGACTTGAAGACCCCTAGACTTCAGGATGAGGGAGTGGAAAGTCATTTTCTATCTTTAAAACACTTGATAATATCGCCCATCTGTGATATAATATATACATAAGTTACTCTAGTTTCACTTGCCTACATTATCAGAAAGAGAGAAATCAAATCGGATTTACTAAGGAGGTGATGGAGCAAGCAGATTTATTGTTTGGGGAAGAAGAAAGTTCCCAAAGATAAAGGTTGGGAGCTTTCACGGGAGAATAAACCATTAAAGAAAGGAGAGAAAATAAAATGAAAAAGAGATTTATAGCCCTTGCAATGATTCTGACAATGTGCATACTTTTCTTTGCTGTAGGTTATGTGGCCGCTGAAGGAAAGCATTTCGAGGGGATAAGGATTCGCTTCTTCTGTGGAGGTCCCCCCGGATGTCCATTTGCCAGTGTAGTCTATAAAGGGGCGAAGGCCGCCGAGGAGGATTTAGGATGTAAGGTGGATTATGTGTGGTCAGACTGGAATCCGGAAAAGATGATTGCCCAATTCAAAGATGCTATCGCCGTTAGACCTGATGGTATATGCATAATGGGGCATCCAGGACAAGATGCATTTGGACCCCTGGTGGATGAAGCCATTGCCAAGGGAATTATCGTAACCAGCCAGAACACGGACCTCCCTCAAATCGAAAGGAAATATGTAGCAAATGGTTTCGGCTACGTCGGCCAGGATCTATACTTATCTGGCTTATCCTTGGGGAGAAAGTGCGTAGATAAGTGGGGTCTGGGAGAGGGAGATAGAGCTCTGGTCTGGGGTCTTCTGGGGGAGGAAATGCGGGGCTTAAGGTCGAAAGGTTGCATAGATGGTTTGGAAGAAGCAGGAGTAACGGTTGATTATTTGGATATCTCGGCCGACGTGGATAAAGATCCACCTTTGGGCGCTCCGATTGTAACTGGCTATATCTCAGCCCATCCCGATGTGAAATTGATCATTACCGATCACGGCGGACTTACCGCAACCCTAGAAACCTACTTAAAAACGGCCGGTAAGAAACCTGGAGAAATAAAGGGCGCAGGGTTTGATCTTACTGCGGCTACAGTAGAGTCTATTAGAAATGGGTATGTTGGAGTTATACTGGATCAACAGCCATACCTTCAGGGATATCTACCTATTCTTCAAGTTTGTCTAACCAAGAAGTATGGTTTTGCGGGCCTCCACATCGATACTGGATCTGGTTTCATAGATGAAACTAACGTCGAAGCTGTTGCCAAATTAGCTGAGGAAGGGATACGGTAAAGTGACGGAAGAGAAAGCAGTAACTCCTCCATTAGTGCGTATGGTTAATATCCATAAGTCTTTCGGAGAAGTTACTGCTCTTCATAACGAAAATTTTGAAGTCGGGTATAATGAAATTGTCGGGCTGGTAGGCGATAACGGAGCAGGTAAATCAACCCTGATAAAGATCCTGACCGGAGTTTATGCCCCCGATAAAGGGGAGATCTATTTTAAAGGGAGTAGGATAACCAAACACTCCGTTGAAGAAGCTCGCAATATGGGTATTGAAACCGTCTATCAAGAAAAAGCACTGGGTGAGCAACAGACATTATGGCGAAATATTTTCATGGGGAGAGAAATAACATCTTCTTTAGGTTTTCTCCGGGTAAAAGAGGCAAAGGAAGAAGCCAATAGGATATTGAAAGAGATGATAGGATTTACCGCGGAAGGACTTACCCCCGACTCGGTGGTTAGGTGGTTATCTGGCGGGGAAAAACAAGGCGTGACAATAGCCAGGGCTCTCTATTTCGAGGCGGATTTGATAATATTGGATGAGCCAACTATGGGCTTATCGCTTTCCGAGACCAAAAAAGTCCTGGATTTTGTAAGAGGGATAAAAGAACAGGGGAAGTCCTGTATCTTCATCACCCATAATATCTATTATGTATATCCGGTTGCGGATAGGCTTGTCATCTTAGACCGGGGAAAGACCGTGGGGGAATTTAGAAAGGAAGATATTTCGCTGGAAGAGCTCGTCGATAAATTATACCTTGTGGCGCGAACTGGGGAATTGAGTTAATCCAAACTCGATCCCGAACACCATTTCTGCGTAGGGTCGTTTTATGTCAAAGAAAGGGTGAGGAAGATCATAAAGGCAATAAGTTCTAAGCTGCGCGAGAGCAGATTGCAAATAAGTATATTCTTAGTGTTTCTAGCAATATTTATATTTTTTATCATCGGAAATCCTCGAGCTTTTCTCAGATTTGATATTTACTATTCTTTTATGTCCACCATTCCCTTCTCAGCCATTATGGCGTTAGCCTTGACGCTCATAGTTATTTGCGGAGAGATGGACCTGTCCTTCCCTTCCATAATGGGATTTGCCGGTTGGGTATTTGCTAGCGTATCCAAGGTAACCGGAAATGTTTACTTAGCTTTGCTCAGTTGTTTGATGGTAGGAGTGATCGGAGGAATTATAAATGGAACATTAGTAGTGAAAATCGGCATCCCTTCCTTGATAGCAACTATAGGCACTATGTTCTTCTGGAGAGGAATGGTGATGGTTTGCAGTCAAGGAGTAGGAATAACACTAGTACCCTCTAAAGGAACTGCCTTATATAGCGCTTTAGTAGGGAGAATAGGGGGTGTTATTCCCGCTCAGGCGGTATGGCTGGTAGGAATAGCGGTTCTGTTCTGGGTGCTTCTAAATCGACATAGATTTGGCGCTCATATATATTTTACTGGGGATAATGCGGAAAGTTCAAGGATGATGGGCATATCCGTAGGAAGGGTGAAGGTGCTAGTCTTCGTGATCGTAGGGATCACTGCTTCTTTTGCAGGAGTGCTGTCTAGTCTGGAGGTATTATACTTTTGGCCCACGCTGGGAGAAGGATATCTTCTCAGAACAA
>CAZSTA010000041.1:15624-21886 GCA_964609495.1 uncultured bacterium
AAAACCCTAGCCGCGGTTTTCGTGGGAGGAACTTCAGTTTTTGGAGGGATGGGGACTATTTTTGGAACTTTTATAGGAGCTTTCATCATAGGCTCTCTAGAAGCTGGAATTATTGCTATGGGGGCTTCAGGATTTTGGATCCAGTTGATCTATGGCTTGGTCATAGTTGTCTCCCTTTCCATTTACTCGTTTATGAGGAAAAGATCCTGATTTAAGGATCGCGTAACTGTCAAAATCAGGTTATCATCATTTCCAAGACCAGAATTTAAATTTAATTTGATATAATTAGCAAAAAAGTGCTTGCTAATTTGAGTCAATTATGCTATAATCATCTCAAGTTTGTGTTAGAAGCGGGAGTTAGGGAGATCGAGTCCCATCTGGGGACCATCCCTTGACAAAAAGTAAAAGGTATTATATACTCTTGATATGAGACTGGGCATATAGCTTGGTCTGATTAGGCGTTCGAATCGGAGCCTGTTAAAAGGAGTAGAATTACGTCGAACCAATTACTACTTCAGAGTTTTCAATTTGCGACTTGTTAAAGATATTCTCTGTTAATGACCCTTGTTTTATTTTCTAATCCGTAATCACCAAGAGAGAGATTAAGGTATGGAAAAAATATTTTTAATTTTAATAATTATTTTTTCCCTTATAATTGTAGAAAGTGCATCAGCTCATCAACCAAGGATTGTTTCGGGAGAAGAGATTATTCAAATAGAAAATCCTGAAGTTTCCCAAGCCTTCTACGGAGAGCTTAATGGAGAACCGGCTTATTTTGAGATTAATTCAATTGAGCCTTTTAGATTTTATATTGGCATTTTGGTTCCTGATTTAGAAGGTGTTAAAAAAGATATTTCTGCGAGAGTTTATCTTGAAGAAGTAAATGATGAAAAAGAATTGCTTTTTTTGGATGGTTCTAATTATAACTGGGAACCTTATTATGAAGAGTTTGCTGGAGATTCGTATTACAAAGGGCCAGAGATAAGTAAAGATTTCGGAAAAGGGAAGTATATTATAGAAGTTTTTAATAGTAATAATCAGGGAAAATATGTTTTGGTGATAGGAGAAAGAGAGGAGTTCCCTCCAAAAGAAATTATTAAAACAATAATACTTTTACCAAGTTTAAAAAAGGATTTTTTTAATAAATCACCCTTCACGGCTTATTTTAACTTAACAGGGTTGTTTTTACTTATTTTTCTCTTAGTTATCTCTGGTATTGTTATTCTTATTTCTTCCTTAGTACTGTAGTTTCGCATTTTTGAAAACGCTAAACTGAAAATTCAGTTTCTAAACGAATTTTTGGATAAAAAGTATGAGCAAAACGAGCCCTGCAAGAATCTTCATTAATACTAGATTTTTGAAAAATCTGCGAAAGTATAGTTAGAATCGAGATACGAGAAAAGCTATGATGAGGACGAGTAACTCCTCGCCTCCTTGGTAGAGAACGAAAGTCATCGGCTGAGAGCTTTCGGCAAGGGAGAGGAGCGAAAACCACCTCGGAGCTAGGGGCTGAAGTCGTAGTAAGCCTTATCGGTTGGGGAGCCGTTATCGCCCCTGAGAGCGGATGAAATGATTCATCAATAAGGGTGGAACCGCGGGAATATCGCCTCTCGTCCCTATCTATTAGGGATGAGGGGCTTTTTTAGTTTGTAGGTGATTATGATCGGATTATCACATCCGATCACGATATACAAAATTTCAAACCGATTAAAGGAGGGGTAAGAAATGGAAGTGAAAGTGACGTTGCCCGATGGTTCGGTAGAGGAGTATGAGAAAGGGACCACGGTAGCTCAGATAGCGGCTAGCATCGGAAAGAGATTAGCGAAAGCCGCTATAGTCGGTAAGGTAAATGATAAACTCGTCGATCTTAACTATCCGGTGGAGGAGGATTGTCGTCTGGAGATCATAACTGAGACCTCTCCTGAGGCGCTTTCCATTCTCCGCCATAGCACCTCTCACATTATGGCTCAGGCAGTAAAGAGCCTGTTCCCGGAGGCAAAGTTAGCTATAGGGCCCGCTATAGAGGACGGTTTCTACTATGACTTTGATGTAATCCTGCCATTTACACCTGAGGACTTAGCCGAGATCGAAGAGAAGATGAGGGAGATAGTAGAGCAGAATCTTCCTTTCTCTTCTAAGATGTTCACGAAAGATGAGGCGAAGAAGTTCTTCGCTGAGAGGGGAGAGAAATATAAAATCGAACTGCTCGAGGATATCCCAGACGAAGAAGTCCCTATCTATAAGCAGGGTGATTTCGCCGACCTATGTTTAGGACCTCACATTCCTTCTACTGGAAAAGCCAAAGCTTTCAAGTTGCTAAATGTGGCAGGAGCATATTGGAGAGGCGACGAAAAGCGAGAGATGTTGCAGAGGATCTATGGGACAGTTTATTCCTCCCAGAAGGATCTGGACGATCATCTTCACCGGTTGGAGGAAGCTAAGAGGAGGGATCATCGCAAATTAGGTAGAGATCTGGATATCTATAGCATCCATGAGGAGGTGGGAGCAGGATTAATCCACTGGCATCCCAAGGGGGCTATGATCCGCACGCTCATCGAGGACTTCTGGAAGAAGGAGCATTTCCGAAGGGGATACGATCTGGTTTACACCCCTCATATAGCCAGCGAGAAGATATATGCTATCAGTGGTCATCTGGAGAATTACCTGGATAGTATGTATTCGGCGATGGATATAGAAGGCTCTCCTTACCGAATGAAGCCGATGAACTGCCCCGGACATATAATGATCTATCAGACGAAGACGAGGAGCTATCGAGATCTCCCCATCCGTTTGGCTGAGTTGGGAACGGTATATCGCTATGAACGAAGTGGCACTCTGCACGGTATGTTGAGAGTGCGAGGCTTTACACAGGATGACTCTCACATATTCTGTACCCCGGATCAGCTTGTCAAGGAGCTGGTAAAGATCCTAGAGCTAGTGGACTTCATGATGGCCACCTTCGGTTATAGATATCAGGCGTTTCTATCCACGAGACCAGAGAAGTCTATCGGCTCAGATGAGGTATGGGAGATGGCTACGAATGCTTTGAAGGAGGCTTTGAGGATCAGAGATCAAGAGTATGAGATCGACCCTGGAGCCGGGATATTCTATGGCCCTAAGATCGATATCAAGATTGTGGATGCCCTGGGACGAGGTTGGCAAGGACCGACGATTCAAGTCGATTTTAATCTGCCAGAGAGGTTCGATGTAACTTATATCGGCGAGGATAACGAGAGACACCGCGTAGTTATGGTTCACCGCACGGTCTTAGGTTCAATGGAAAGATTCATCGGTGGCTTGATCGAGCATTACGCGGGGGCGTTCCCAACCTGGCTTTCCCCCATTCAAGTCCGAGTTATTCCGATTGCTGATCGGCATCTTCCCTATGCCTCGAAAGTCAGGGATATGCTCTTCGATAAAGAAGTCAGAGTTGAACTTGACGATCGTAGTGAGAGTGTGAGCTTCAAGATACGATCCGCTCAATTGGAGAAGCTACCCTATATGCTTATCATCGGCGATAGAGAGGTGGAGCATCGGACGGTAGCGGTTAGAAGGAGAGATGAAAGAGACCTGGGGGCGATGAAGTTGGATAGCTTCTCCAAACAGTTGGAGGAGGAGATCGAGAGCAGGGCTAGGGAATTAAAAGTGGAGAAGGAAAAATAACGAATAGTGCTGAAGGGGTGTGATCGAGGTGATCACACCCCTTTTTTAAAAAATTTTTAAAATTTATGGTTTATTTAATCGTAAATTTGGGTATAATATTAGTAAGGTTAATCCGAGCCATTATTATGAGAAAGGGTGGAGAGATATCTCGATCTACATTTGACGGGGAGATATCAAGCGGATGATATCAGTTATCGTTCCTGCTTATAACGCAGTTGATACGATCGAAAAATGCCTTAGGGCCCTGCTCGACCAATCCTATCCTCGCGATGATTATGAGGTAATCGTAGTCGATGATGGCTCCACTGATAGGACTAGGGAGATAGTCGGCAAATATCCGGTGAAATTGCTATCTCAACCGAATCAAGGACCAGCGGTCGCTAGAAACTTGGGAGTCGAAAACGCCGAAGGAGATATAATCCTCTTCACCGATTCCGATTGCGAGCCAGCAAGAGATTGGATAGAGCAGATGGTCAAACCATTTCAAGATGAGGAGATAGTCGGAACTAAGGGTGTCTATAAGACTCGTCAGAGGGAGTTGGTCGCTAGATTCGTGCAGATAGAGTATGAGGATAGATATGATAAGATGAAGCACGATAAGTATATAGACTTTATAGATACCTATTCGGCTGGCTATAGGAAAGATGTCTTTCTCAATTGTGGTGGGTTTGATCCAGTCTTCACCACTGCTTCGGTGGAGGATCAAGAGCTGTCATTTAAGATAGCTAGTCAGGGCTATAAGATGGTCTTCGTTCCCCAAGCCATTGTCTATCATAGACACGCTTACACACTGGAGAGATACCTGAGGAAGAAATTCTGGATAGGATATTGGAAGTATCTGGTGCTTAAGAGATATCCCCAAAAGGTCGTCAAAGATTCTCATACTCCGCAGATCTTAAAAGCTCAAGTAGGATTGTTCTACCTAATTTTATTGGGATTCTTTGCCTCTATCTTTTACAACCCGCTTATCTATCCAGCGCTCTTTCTTCTATTTACACTTCTAATAAGCACGATACCTTACTCCTTAAAGGCTTTGAGGAAAGATTTGATTGTAGGATCACTATCTCCCTTGCTGATCTTTTTAAGGGCAGGTGCCCTAGGGCTTGGTTTAGGCATAGGATTCATAACCAGTAAAGCTCGGATCGATAGGCAGGTGATTCATAATGATGTTGGATAAGAAGATCCAAATCCCGATCAGGATCGCTCATATACTCTTAGATATTTTAGTCATCATCTTTTCCACGATCATAGCCTTCTTCCTCCGCTTCGATCTAGATATCAGCTCGATAAATAGCATTGAATTTGCCTTTATATACTTCAACAAGATTCCGGTAGTTCTTCTGATCTGGATGGTGAGTTTAAGTTCCTTCGGTCTTTATGGAACTAAGAAATTAGCGTTGATAGATAAATTGGAGGCGATAATCAAGGGTTGCGTCCTAGGAGCTCTGATCCTAGTTACGCTCTCTTTCTATACTAGGGATCTTTATAATCCCACCAACTATCTCTACTCCCGTAAGGTCATCCTCTACTTCACATCGATAAGTATCATTCTTCTCTCCATCGCCGAAATTCTTATCAACAAATTCAACTTATACTTAATAGAGAAGAATGGAACTCGGAAGAGAGCGCTGGTAATAGGGGAAGGAAGGGTGGGAGCGGCTGTCCTAGATAGATTAGAGAAATATCCGGCTTTGGGGTATAAAGTAGTTGGATTGGTGGAGGATGGAAGATCTAACAAGGTTCCTGGCTATGAGGCTATAGGTTCGATAGAGGAACTACCTCGGCTCATAAATCGCTACCGGGCGGATGAGGTCATTATGGCAATGCCCTCTGCTCCTCCAGAAGAGGTGCTTGATATAATCTCCACTTGCAATAAGGATAAGGTAGCTTTTAAGATCTTGCCCAACCTCTACGAGATTCTCATTACCGATGTGAATATGTTCGATCTGGACGGCATTCCGCTACTGGGATTAGAGGAGATCGGGATCAAGGGACCCCAGCTATTTTTGAAGAGAGTAACAGATATAGTTCTCTCGGCTATAGGGTTAATAATAATGGCTCCCCTTATGCTTTTAGCCGCTATTGCTATCAAATTGGATTCTCCTGGGCCGGTCTTCTTCAAACAGCAGAGGGCTGGCAAAGGAGGAAAGCCCTTCCCAGTATATAAGTTTAGAACTATGGTCGTCAATGCTGAGGAATTGCTTGATAAGTTAATAGATATAGATAAACTCGAAGAACCTGTCTTCAAAGTAAAGAACGATCCCAGGGTTACGCGAGTAGGCGAGATCTTGAGGAAGACTAGTATTGATGAGCTTCCTCAACTCTTCAATATACTAAAGGGTGATATGAGTATAGTCGGTCCCAGACCGGAGGAAGTTCGCTTAGTTGATAGATACGATCCCTGGCAGAGGAAGAGGATAGCGATAAAGCCTGGCTTGACTGGACCGATGCAGGTAAATGGTCGAGGAGATATGCCCTTAGAGGAGAGGGTTAAGATGGAGATATACTATATCCAGCACTACTCTTTCCTAAGAGATATCGCGATTATGCTGAAGACGGTCTTGGTGGTGTTATTCGGGAGGGGGGCTTATTAATAGCT
>CAZSTA010000042.1:0-21239 GCA_964609495.1 uncultured bacterium
GGGGGTTAGGGGGAGGGTGGTAATTAACAAGATTCCTTGATAGCCTTATTAATTCAGCAAAAACCAAAAGGGAGGGGAAATAAGAAGATCAGCCTTATCTCAAGAAACCCTCTCCCTGGTGGGATAGAGTAATGTTATTGCCTATTCCTTCAGAGCGGGCAGATAGAAAGGTGGTATTGTGTTCGGTAGAAGAAGCTTCTCTATCATAGTCATACTAATCTCTGCTTTTATGGTATCCTTGGCTGGTTGTCCTCCTAAACAGGTGAAGCCCTCCCTTGATGCTAAGAGGCATATTGAGCGGGGGGATGTTTACGCTGAAGAGGGTAGAGCGACGGAAGCCTTCATGGAGTATAATAAAGCTTTAGAGATAGATCCTAAAAACGCTCGTGCCTATTATAGCTTGGGCAAGTTATATTATGGGCAGGGTAATTATGAGGCAGCTATCGAAGCCTTACAAACATCCATCGAACTTGATCCAGAGTTAGCTTCTTCATACTACTATCTAGGACGTGCTTATGCTATTAAAGGAGAGAATGATAAGGCTATCGCTCAATTCGAGACTTATCTCGAGAAGGGGACTGATAAGGATATGCTGGCGAGAACTGAGGAAGCCTTAATCCTTCTTAGAGGTGAACTCGAATCTCATATAAAGAGAGGGAAAAACTATGTCGAACAGGGGAGATTAGAGGAGGCCGCAAATGAGTATAGATCGGCCTTAGAAGTTGATCCTGATAATGCTGAGCTTCACTATTCATTAGGTGATATATACTATGATATGGGAGATATGAAATCCGCGGAGGAGGAGTTCAAAGAAGCTATAGAGCTTGATAAAGATTATGCGGATGCTTATGCTTTCTTAGGATTGGTATATAGTAAGCAAGGCAAATTAAATGAGGCTATCGTTAAATACAAAGAGGCTTTAGATATCAATCCCAATTACACTTATTCTCACTTCGCTTTGGGGAATGCCTATCGAGATCAGGGCTATTTGAATAAGGCTATTATGGAGTTTAAGAGGGCTTATGAATTAGATCCGACCTACGTTCCAGCTTACTATAACTTAGGCGATGTCTATTACAGGATGGGCAAGCTGGAGGAAGCTAGAGAGGAATTTGAAAAGGCTATCGAATTGAAGAATGACTACGTGGAAGCTCGTGCCTATTTAGGACTTGTATATCAGGATTTAGGGGAGATAGATAAAGCTATCGCTGAGTATCAGAGGGCAGTTGCCCTTAATCCCGATTATGTTTATGGTTATTATAAGCTAGGAGATATATATTACGAGTGGAATCAACTTGATGAGGCGCTATACGAATATAAGAGAGCGCTCGAGATCGATCCTACTTATCCCTATCCTTACTATAAGTTAGGACTTGTTTACGAAATCAGAGGGGAGATAGATAAGGCTATCGAGCAATTCGAGAATTACCTTATAGTATCCAAAGATGATTATTGGAAGAAGGAGGCTCAGGAGAAGATCATCCAGCTTAGAGCCTTAAAGGAATAGGGGGAGGCATAACCATACAGATGAATTCATATGACTGAGGAATAAGATAAATTATGACCCGTTATATTATAGGTAGAATAATTTCTCTGCTGGGTTCTATTTTATTGGTGTCAATTATCGTATTCCTGATGATGCATTCTGTCCCTGGAGGACCCTTCGATGAATTGAAGATGCCTCTTTCCCCGGCGGCTAAAGCGAATATGATGAAACTATATGGCTTAGATAAGCCGTTATACTTGCAATACCTCAAATATATGTGGAGCGCTCTCCACTTCAATTTCGGGATACCTTACCAGAGTCCTGGGGAGACGATAAAAGATCTTCTCGGTCGCACTTGGCCTATCAGCGCCTTACTGGGAGGGATTGGTCTATCCATAGCTTTCACGGTGGGCTTATCCTTAGGGATTATCTCCGCTATAAAGAGAAATAGCTGGATAGACTACTTCACCACTGCCTTAGCCACCTTCGGTCTTATTACTCCCACTTACGTAGTATCAGTGGCTTTAATCCTGATCTTCGCTACGTGGTTGAAGTGGGCTCCTACTGGAGGTTGGGGAGGACCTAAAACCTGGATTATGCCTGCTATCGCCTATTCCCTCGCTCCAACGGGGATCGTAGCTCGCTATACCCGCTCCAGTATGTTAGAAGTGCTGCGTCAAGATTATATTCGCACTGCTAGGGCTAAGGGATTACATAACTTCAAAGTGATTATGAAGCATGCCTTTCGCAACGCCCTTATCCCCTTAGTAACTATTATGATGCCCATGTTCACTGGAATAATGACCGGCTCTATCTTCGTGGAGCAGATCTTCAGAGTGCCTGGGCTTGGGAAGTTCTTCGTCTCAAGTATCAGCGAACGGGATTATCCTATGGAGATGACCTTGGTTCTGCTAGTTGCGGTTTTAATGGGAATAACTTACCTTTTAACTGATCTAATCTATTGTTTAATCGATCCACGTATTCGTTTTGACTAGCATACTATCCAAGGGGTCGAACAAGTTATGTATAATCAGCTCACTGGTCCTAAGGAACGATCATCTGAGGAACTGACTAAGCAGACGAACCTTTGGTTAGATGCGATCAAACGTTTTCGCCGCAATAAGCTTGCTATGTTTGGAGCTTTGATCGTCTTTCTTCTGGTTTTCGTAGCGATCTTCGCCCCTTGGATAACTCCAGCAGGATACGATGAGACGAAGTATCTTGAGGAAGCTTACGCCTTTCCCTCTATGAAACACC
The DNA here is from genome assembly GCA_964609495.1 of uncultured bacterium. Classification (GTDB taxonomy): domain Bacteria; phylum CAZSTA01; class CAZSTA01; order CAZSTA01; family CAZSTA01; genus CAZSTA01. The sequence goes on from CAZSTA010000042.1 coordinate 2,744, forward strand.
CCTTGGGAGTCGATCCTATAGGGCGAGACTATTTCAGCCGAATCGTCTATGGAGCGAGGATATCACTTATGGTGGGGTTTCTAGCTACCGGGATATCCTCCTTAGTCGGTATTCCTCTAGGAGCTTTGGCTGGCTATCTTGGAGGAAAGGCGGATTGGTTTATTATGCGTCTGATCGAGGTGATATCGGTTATTCCTCCTCTTCTCATAGCGATCCTCTTTATGACTATCCTAGGGAGTGGATTACAAAATGTCATCTTGGCGATAGTTATTACTGGTTGGATAAATGTCTGCCGTTTAGTACGAGGACAGATTTTCTCTCTCAAGGAGAGGGATTTTGTGATAGCGGCTAGAGGTTTAGGAGCTAAATCACGTCGCATTATTATTCAACATCTACTGCCTAATTCCTTAGGCCCGATCATCGTGAGTATGACCTTAGGCATCCCCACGGCGATAATGATCGAGGCTGGACTTAGTTTCTTGGGATTGGGGGTTAATCCTCCAACTCCCAGTTGGGGACAGATGATAAACGATGGGCTGGGCTATATGCGCTTTTATTGGCATCTTCCCCTCTTTCCCGCGATAATGGTGGCTCTCACTATGTTGGCTTTCTCCTTTGTGGGAGATGGATTGAGGGATGCGCTGGATCCAACGATGAAGATTTAGCGATTCAAAAGTTTTAGATATTACCCATAATCGTTAAAGGGAGGTGGTAGTGATAAGAATAGATGTTTTCGGTTGTTGGAGGTCCAGTAGTAATATCAAAAATCAAATCTAAAATAGCAGGAGGTGAAACGCCTGGGGATTGGTTATTATCTCCAGGTAAAAAAAGTGAAACGAAAATTTATATTTATCAGTCTATTAGCAGCACTAGTTACCCTTGGTTCTATTACTGCTCAATCTGAAAAGCCGGAGGATGCTGCTCCTTATGATCAACAAGTCATTACCTCTATCGCTGGTGAAGGAATCTACCTCGACTGGTTGAAGAATGTATATAAGGCGGCACCTGGCGCAGATATGATCCAAGCGTCTTTGGTGAGAAGTAATGAGGATTTCAATATGCTTCCCGAGGCGGCTGAGAGCTGGGAGGTATCGGAGGATGGATTAACTTGGACCTTCCATATCAGAAAGGGTATGGTCTGGTCCGATGGAGCTCCTCTCACCGCTCACGATTACGTTTACAGCTTCCGTCGGGCGGCTAATCCGGAGACTGGCTATGACTTTGGTTGGTTCTTCAGCTGGGGGGCTGGTATTAAGAATTGGGGCAAGGTAGAAGGCGGCGAACTTCCCCTAGAGGATCTAGGAGTAGCCGCTCCTGATGATTATACCTTAACGGTAACTACCGAGACTCCTAAGCCCTTCCTACCAATGATTATGACCAACTCCTTCGTCGTTCCTAGGCAGGCAGTGGAGAAGTATGGTGATGATTGGGCTACCAAGGCTGAGACGATGATCTTCAGTGGTCCCTATATGGTCACGGAGTGGGTTAAGGGATCTCACATAACCTTTGAGGCTAATCCGACTTATAACGGACCGTTCAAGCCTCTTCTGGGGAAGCGCATTATAAAGCTTGGTGCTCCTGAGACTTGGTTCCCCGCTTACTTGAACGATGAGACAGATTATTGCGAATATCTGAGTAAAGGTGATCTGGCAATGGCTCAGAGGGATCCTGAACTCAAGGAGCAATTGCATACTTGGTTGAACTTCGTCACTTATTATCTGTGCTTCGATGATACCAAATCTCCTTTCAATGACCTCAAAGTTCGTCAAGCCTTCCGCCATGCTATTGACAGGGAACTGATGTGCAGAACTGTCCTTAAGGATATGGCTGAGCCTAACTATTCAATTCTCATGAGGGGTTTCCCAGCCTTTAATCCAGCGCTCAAGGAGATAGCTATGTTCGATCCTGATAAAGCTAAGAAGCTGTTGGCTGAAGCTGGATATCCTGACGGGAAGGGCTTCCCCAAGGTAGAGCTGTGGATTAGAGACGAGGCGAAGAGGATGGCTGTTCAGAAGCCAGGAGGCGAGTTCATCCAAGCTCAGCTTAAGGATAACTTGGGGATCGAGATCGAGGTCAAGATAATGGAGCGCAAGATCTTCATGGATGGTTTGAATAAGCACACTCAAAACTTCTTCCTGATCCCTTACGAGTTCGACTTCGTCGATCCCAGCAACTTCCTCGGTGTCTTTCTCGGTGGTGGTCGTCATACCTGGTCCAACGCTGAATATGACAGATTAGTGAGAGAGGCGGATGCGATGATGGGTGATCAGGAGGCTCGCTTCAAGAAGTATCAGGAAGCGGAGAAGATCTTAGTAGAGGACGTTGGAGGAGTATTCCTCTGGAGTGATATCTTGTCTGCTATGTGGAAGCCTTATGTCAAGGGCAAATCTCTTGAACCTAACAAGCAAGGAGTTGTAGCCTGGAGATGGAATAGGATGGGCATAACTGACTTCACTATCTATGTGGCTGAGCATTAATTCACTTGGGAGTGATGGATCGCTGAGTGATAGGAAGCTCGGCGATCCATAAATCACCCTCCCCTAACCCCTCCCATCGAGGGAGGGGGAATCAGAGCTTAAACCTTCCCTCAAGGGAAAGGAAACAGGAAGGTAATCTCATCAAGAGAGAGGGAAACTAATCTCATTTAGAGAGCTATTTAACTATGTTCCCCCTCTCCCCTTGCGGGAGAGGGCTAGGGTGAGAGGGGGAATCATACTTGAACTCCCTAGCGAAAAATATATGATAAGAGGGGATGTAATCTCACTCGATAAGGTGATAATGGATATATGAAACAGGATGTTCTTTTAGAGATTGGAACTGAGGAAATACCTGCTAGGTTTATATCTCCTGCACTTGACCAGTTGAGGGAGAAGGCAGTTGATTTACTTAAAGAGGCTAGGATAGATTGTGCGAGGCTGGAGGTGTATGGGACCCCTCGGAGATTGGTTCTATATATCTCAGAAGCGGCTGAGAGGCAGAGAGATTTAGAACAGAAGGCGCGTGGCCCAGCTATGAGGGTGGCTTTTGATGAGGTTGGTAAACCCACTAAGGCCGCTCTGGGATTCGCGAGGAGCAAAGGGGTAAAAGTAGAGGACCTAATAGTTGAAGATACTCCTCAGGGAGAATATATCTTCGCTCCCGTAGTGGAGAAAGGTGAGAGGACAGAGATTATACTCTCCTCTCTCTTCCCTCAGATGATAAGATCCCTCTCCTTCCCCAAGTCTATGCGTTGGGAGGATAAAGGATTAAGGTTCGCTCGCCCTATCAGGTGGATTGTAGCCCTTTATGGAGAGGCAATTATACCTTTTACTATAGGGGATGTTTCTTCCGGTAATATAACATCTGGTCATCGCTTCATAGGTGCTGGAGCTATCACTATAACCAAGCCAAGCGAGTATCAGGACAAATTAAAGGAAGGTCATGTAGTAATTGAGCCTGATGAGCGGAGGAGGATGATAGAAGAGGAAGCGAATAGATTAGCCAAAGAGCAGGGGGGAAGACCTCTCCTTACCAATGGACTTCTGGAGGAGGTCACTAATCTAGTGGAATATCCTCAAGTTATATGTGGCTCATTCAACCCCGATTACCTGAAGCTACCCCCCGAGGTATTGATTACTTCGATGCGTTCTCATCAGCGCTATATACCGATCGTTAAAGATAAGGAAGAATTAGAGCTTGTTCCCGCCTTTATCGCCGTAAGCAATAGCGATCCCGAATATGATGATATAGTTAGGGAGGGGAATGAGCGGGTATTAAATGCTCGACTAGCGGATGCAGAGTTCTTTTATAGGGAGGATCTGAAGACCCCAATTAATATAGGAGGGGTAGAAAAGGGAACTTTTGCTTCAAATAGGACTCAAGGTAAAAAAGTTCCCTTTCAGGGGAGGATTTCCTCCTCTTTGGCAAGCAAGGTGGATAGCTTGAAAGGTGTAGTCTTTCAGGAGAGAGTGGGAACTATTTATGAGAAGACTCAAAGGGTAAGAGAATTAGCGAGTTATCTATCTGATAAATTAGGCTGCGATAAAGCAAAAGCTGAGAGAGCGGCATATCTTTGCAAGGCGGATTTGGTGACAGAGATGGTTCTCGAATTTCCTGAATTACAGGGAGTTGTAGGGAGGATATACGCCTCTGCGACTGGAGAGGAGGAAGATGTTGCCCAAGCTATAGGTGAACACTATTATCCTCGTTTCGCTGGAGATATGTTGCCTCAGACCGAGATCGGTTCTGTAGTAAGTCTTGCCGATAAGTTCGATACTATAGGGAGTTGTTTCTCAGTTGATCTCATACCCACTGGTTCTCAAGATCCTTATGGACTCAGAAGACAAGCTCAAGGGATAGTCAATATAATTTTAGCCTGTGATTATTCCTTATCCCTTAAAGAGATGATAGCTAAGGCTTTGTCTCTAGTAGAGAGGGATGTAAAGAAGGAGCTGAGAGAGGGTGTCGAGGAAGAGATATTCACCTTCCTTTTGGATAGATTAGCCAATATCCTCGCTGAGGAGGGATTGAGATATGATCTCGCTCAGGCTGTGTTATCCTCCCCAGATGATGATCTGAGTAGGATATATAAACGGGCGGCTATCCTTATTCATCTAAGCGAAAGTGAGGGTTTCGGTGATATTTTAACTGGAGCTAAGAGGATCTTCAACATAACTAGGGATTTTAAAGAGAATATAGTTCCAAAGGTTGAACTCCTCCGAGAGAGAGGGGAGAAGGAGCTTTTCGAGCTTTATGGAGATTGGGCATTTCGAATGAACGATAGCTTAGAAAAAACGTTAAAATTTTTGGGTATAAGGAAGGGAATAGGTGAGCGTAAACACTTAGAAGAGATCGTATCAGGGATGGATGAGGGGGCCCAGAGTTCACTGAAGAAATTGAAGGAGGCTTTAAGCGAGATCAAGCCGGCGATAGATAATTTCTTCGATGAAGTTATGGTAATGGTTGAGGATGAGGATTTGAGGAGAAATAGGCTAGCTCTGCTAAAGCAGATAGGTAAATCCTATTTAAAATTAGCAGATCTATCTAAAATCGTGGAGGATTGAAATCAATATAGGAGGGATAGAGGGAAAGAATCCTTCCCTTCGATCCAGATATCAAAAATTTCAAGGAGGTTAAGTAGAGTATGGCTAAAAGTAAAAAAGGAGTCTACTTTTTCGGAGAGGGAGAGGCCTCGATGAAGGGGCTCCTCGGTGGTAAGGGAGCTAATTTATCAGAGATGACGAGGATCGGATTGCCGGTTCCTTCTGGCTTCACTATAACTACCGAGGTATGCAACGAGTACGTGAAATTGGGGAATAAATTCCCTGAAGGTTTGATGGACGACGTTATGGAGAATCTGAAGAGATTAGAGGAGAAGATGGGGAAGAAGTTGGGCGATAAGGACAATCCTCTTCTCGTATCGGTTCGTTCTGGAGCTAAATTCTCTATGCCTGGTATGATGGACACGGTTTTGAACCTTGGTCTCAACGACGAATCTATACAAGGATTGATCAAGCAAACCGGTAACGAGCGTTTCGCCTATGATGCCTATCGCCGCTTCATAATGATGTTCTCCAACATCGTTATGGGAATGGACAGAGGGAAGTTCGAGGAGTTAATGGATAGGATGAAGGAGGAGAGAGGGGCAAAACTCGATACCGATCTTACTGCTGAGGATCTAAAAGAATTGGTAAAACAATACAAAGAGTTATATAAAAAGGAGCAGCATTCCGATTTTCCCACCGAGCCAATAGAGCAGTTGAAGAGGGCGATCGCCGCGGTATTCGACTCCTGGAATAATCCTCGAGCTATCACCTATCGTAACCGAGAGAAGATACCTCACGATTTAGGAACCGCAATTAACGTTCAAACTATGGTCTTCGGTAATATGGGCGAGGACTCCGGGACGGGAGTGGCTTTCACTCGTGACCCCGCGACTGGAGAGAATAAGATCTTCGGCGAGTACTTGATGAACGCTCAAGGTGAAGATGTGGTGGCTGGAGTTAGAACTCCTGTTCCCATAAGCGAATTAGAGAAGCAGAACTCTGACATCTATAAGCAGTTCGCCGATACCTGCGATATCCTTGAAAAACACTATAAAGAGGTTATGGATATAGAGTTTACTATTGAGCAGAGCAAGTTTTATATGTTGCAGTGCCGAGTGGGGAAGAGAACGGCTTCGGCCGCGGTCGAGATCGCGGTGGAAATGGTGCATGAGGGCTTGATCGATAAGGAAGAGGCTCTAATGAGGGTCAAACCTGAGCAAGTAGATCAGTTACTTCACCGCCAGATCGATCCCGAGGCTGATTTAGAGGAGATCGCCACGGGAGTAGCCGCCTCCCCAGGAGCCGCTTCTGGAGCAGCTTATTTTGACGCTGATTCCGCGGCTGAACATAGTGAGACAGAGAAGGTGATCCTAGTTCGCCCTGAAACCAATCCTGATGATATCCATGGTCTTCTCGCCTCTCAGGGAGTATTAACTGCTCGAGGTGGAATGACCTCCCACGCGGCCGTGGTGGCCAGGGGCTTTGGTATCCCTGCGGTGGTGGGTTGTGAAGCTATCTCTATCGATATGAACAAGAGAACTTTCTCGGTGAACGGGGTTAATGTCAAGGAAGGAGATATCCTCACCATCGATGGTTCAACTGGTAGAGTATTCGTTGGCGAAGTTCCTACGATCGAGCCTCAGGTCTCTGGAGAGTTTGAGGAATTCCTCAGATTTGCCAATGAGGTCAAGAGATTGGGAGTGAGAACTAATGCTGATAACCCTGCTGATGCCAAGAAAGCCTTTGACTTCGGAGCTGAGGGTATCGGACTCTGCCGCACCGAGCATATGTTCTTTCAGGATCGTCTGCCTATAGTCCAGAGGATGATCTTGGCTGACACCGTGAAGGAACGTAAAGAGGCTCTTGATAAGCTTCTGCCTATGCAGAAGGAGGACTTCGTTGGTATCTTCAAAGCTATGCAGGGTCGTCCAGTTACCATTCGTTTACTCGATCCACCTCTTCATGAGTTTCTACCCAGATACGATGAGCTTTTGGAGGAGATCATCACCTTACGTATTAAGTCTCCTGATTCCGAGGAACTGAAGGAGAAGGAGAAGATGTTAGGCGAGGTCGAGGCTAGACGAGAGATGAATCCAATGCTTGGATTGCGTGGTTGTCGTCTAGGGCTTCTCTTCCCTGAGATCAGCGAGATGCAGGTTCGCGCTATCTTCGAGGCTGCGGTTGAGCTAGCTAAGAATGGTGAAGAAGTTCATCCCGAGGTTATGATCCCTCTAATCTGTCATGTAAATGAGCTAAAGACCGCTCGCGATCAATTGGAGAAGGTTGCTAAAGAGGTTATGGATGAGGCGGGAGTTCAGCTTGATTACGCTTTTGGAACTATGATCGAGATTCCGAGAGCCGCTCTTACTTCTGATGAGATCGCCGAATATGCTCAGTTCTTCTCATTTGGGACGAACGATCTGACTCAGACTACCTTTGGCTTCTCCAGAGATGATGCCGAAGGTAAGATCATCGTTCCTTACGTAGAGAAGGGAATCCTTCCCAATAATCCCTTCGAGGTTATAGATCGAAAGGGTGTTGGTAAATTGATGAAGATCTGCGTAGATCAAGCTAAGGAAGTCAACCCCGACATCAAGCTTGGTATTTGTGGTGAGCATGGGGGAGAGCCTAACTCCGTGGAGTTCTGTCATCAGATTGGTCTGACTTATGTCTCCTGCTCGCCTTTCCGAGTCCCCATCGCTAGATTAGCTGCTGCTCAGGCGGCTATCAAGGAGAAGAGGGGAGAGCTAGATTAAGTTCCGAAAAGTGATTTCACGGGTGTCGGGAGAGCCGACAGTAGGGGAACTTTTTTACCTTAAGCTTTATTTAAAGCAAAAGTTCCCTTACCCCTTGATTTCGCTTCCTTGAGGAATGTTTAAAGGGAACTTTTTAACCTTGAGTTTTATTTGAAGCAAAAGTCCGCCTTTATTGAGAGTTGAGGAATGTTGAACCTTGAAAAATTATCGATTATAATAGCGATTTTATTCTTAACCCTTATTAATATAGAAGGGGTAGAGGGAAGGCTTTCTTCCCCTCATATAGCAGAGGCTGCTGAACCGATTATCACCGATATAGCTATAGAGGGTAATATGAGAGTAAGCTCTGAGTTAATCCTAGCCGCCACTAGATATATCTCAGTAGGGAAGAGGCTATCTATGAAGGGGCTCAGCGGTGATCTCGATTCTATCCGTTCTTTAGGCTATTTCCGAAAGGTAGATGTGGAGATAGTCCCTCGGGAAAAAGGGGTAAAGCTTATATTAAAGGTCAAGGAGAATCCAATCATTAGTGATATCCTTTGGGAGGGAAATGAGAATATATCATCTGAGGAGTTGCAAGAAGTAATCTCTACTGAGGTAGGAAGGATATTAAATAGTCAAAGACTCGAGGAGGATTTAGATAATATCATAGCTCTCTATAAAGAAAGGGGCTATCCTTATGCTCAGATCTTAAGCGCCAACTGGGACGAGGAGGGAGTATTAACTATAAGGATCGCTGAGGGGAATATCGAGAGTATAGAGATAATCGGCAATAAGAGGACTAAGAGTTATGTTATCAAACAGATATTAACCTTGAAGCCCCAAAGGGTGATTAAGCAGGAGGAGTTAGAGGAGAGTATAAGAAGGGTATATGAACTTGGTTTCTTCAGAGATGTAGAGATCAATATTGAGCCGACGGAGAAGAAAGGGAATTTTAAGGCTATAATCGGAGTTAAAGAGAAGGAGACCGGAAGCATTGGCTTTGGAATAGATTATGGCACTCATCAAAGATTCTTCGGATTTATAGAGTATAGAGAGGATAATTTATTAGGTGAGGGGAAAAAAGCTCTGATACATCTGGAGTTTGGGAGCGGTTTAGACGGAGAGATCAAGTTTGAAGAGCCTAGAAGATGGGGATCTTATAATATCTTTATCAGTGCAGGTGCTATAGGTAGAATTACGGAGAGTTATCTTGAAGGCGAGTATAAATATAAGTTAGAGGAGAGAATAGTTTCGCTATCGCTTGGTAAACCTATATCCGAAGTTTCGACTATATCCTTAGGATATGAGATCAAGAATGTAAAGATACTCGAAGCAGATCAGGAGGAAGGGGAATTTAGACCTACCGAGGGGCAATCTAATAGCTTGACCCTATCTTATAATAGAGAGCCGAGGTATTCATCTCGGAGTTATATTTTAACTCGCTCCAGTGGGATATCCTCTCGTTCGATGGTGGAGGGGTATAGAGAGCGCATTTCTTATGAGATAGCAGGAGGTTTTCTCGGAGGAGATTTTAATTTTTCTAAATTCACCTATGAGTTGCAGAGAGTAACTCGTTTGAAAGTTGAGCAAGAGAGGAGGAGCCCTCCCCCTGAGGTTGCCTATCGGTTTAAATATGGATATGGAACAAAGAATCTTCCCGATTATGAGCTCTATCAGATAGGGGAGAGGGGACAGGTGATTAGAGGCTGTTTTGAATCTAAAGGGGAGCGAATAACATTACTCAATGGAGAATATAGATATCCACTAGATGGTAATTTTCAATTAGTTGGTTTTACCGATATGGGCAATACTTGGAATGAGGCTGATAGTGATCTTATTCCTCCGAGGTTGAAATTAGGTATAGGATTAGGGATCCGCTATATAACTCCCTTCGATTTTCTGATCCGTATGGATTATGGGATAGGTGAAGCTAGGGGAGGAATGTTGTATTTAAGCATAGGTAACATATTTTGAGATATTAGGTATCATCTGACAGGAGGCTAAAATGTTAAGTAAGAAGAGGATATTTCTGCTCTTGAGTATGCTCCTCATTGGAGGTTTTTTCTCCGCTTTGGTATCGGCTGAGGCAGAACAGCAACCAGTTAAAATAGGGGTTATTAACCTGGATAAGGCTCTCAAGGCTCATCCTAAATTCTCAGAGGTAGATGAAACTTTGAGGGATTTATTCGAAGAGCGTCAAGCTGAGCTAACTAAGATGGGGGATGAGAGAGATGAGCTTGAGAAGAAGATCGAGGAAGGCACAGCTACTGCTGAGGAGAAAGATAAACTTGAGCAGATAAAGAAGACTGCCCAGAAATTACTCGATAAATACCAAGCTGAAATAGATACTAAGAAGGATGAGCTGGTAGGTAAATTATTGGTGGATATTATGAGTGCTATCAAACAAGTGGGCGAAGAGGAGAGCTATGGACTTATAGTTCAAGAGATGATAGGTGAGATACAGTATATCGTCTATTTCGATAACTCTTTGGATATAACCGATAAAGTTATGGCTAAAGTTAAAGAGAATCTGGAGAGAGAGAAAGAATCAGAGAGCGAGGCAGAAGACAAGTAGAATTTTATTTAAAGACAGAAGGAAAAGGAAACTTTTGAACCTTGAGTTTTGTTGTTGGCAGAAGTTTCCCTTTAAGTAGCTTAGGAGGGAGTTATGGAATTTTCCCTTCAGGAGATAGCCGAGGCTTTAGGGGGGGAGTTTAGAGGGGATGCTGGTCTCAAGTTAAAGGGGATATCCTCTCTGGAGGAGGCTCAGGAGGGGGATATAAGCCTTATCACTCGTCGCTCGAATCTGCCTCAGGCAGAGAAGAGCAGAGCTTCGGCTTTCATTGTAGCTGAGGATATCGAGATAAAGAAACCAATCATTCGGGTGGAGGATATCCGTTTGGCTATGATTCGAGCTATTAACTTATTCAATCCTCCTTCTCGTTCGATATTAGGAATTCATCCTACTTGCAATATTGGTCAGAGGGTCAAGATCGGAGAAGGGGTAACCTTAGGAGCTTATACTGTAGTGGGAGATGAAGTAGAGATCGGAGATAACGTTTTCATCCATCCCCAAGTTCACCTTGGAGATAGGGTCAAGATCGGAGGTGGCACTATCATCTATCCCCAGGTAACTATATATGAGCGGGTTACTATTGGAGAGGAAGTAATTATCCATAGTGGAACAGTAATCGGTAGTGATGGCTTCGGCTTCGTTTCAGTCGAGGGAGAGCATCGGAAGATCCCTCAGGTGGGAGAAGTGGCGATTGAGGATAAAGTGGAGATAGGCTCTAACGTCTCTATAGATCGAGCTACTTTAGGCACTACGAGGATCGGAAGAGGAACTAAGATAGATAACTTAGTTCAGATTGGACATAACGTTACTATCGGAAAGAACGTGATCATAGTTGCTCAAGTGGGGATATCGGGAAGCGTTACGATCGGAGATAACACGATCATAGCTGGACAAGTAGGATTCGCTGATCATCTAACTATAGGTGCTAATTCTGTAATCGGGGCAAAATCAGGGGTCCTTAAAAATCTTCCTCCTGGATCTTCTGTCTTAGGAAGCCCCGCCAGACCTCATATGGAACAGATGAGGATCTATGCGAGCTTAGGGCGGCTTCCTGAGATAGTGAAGGATATGAAGGGTTTGGAGAAGAGGGTGAGAAAGCTTGAGGGAGAAAAGTAGATGAGAAGAAAGCAGAGAACGATAGCCCAGGAGATATCCGTCTCAGGGATAGGATTGCACTCTGGAAAGAGGGTTTCTACAAGACTTTGTCCTGCTTCCCCCAATACTGGGGTTATCTTTATTCGTTCCGATCTAGAAGATTCTCCCCAGATAAGAGCTGTGGTAGAGAGGGTCGCAAGTACCGAGCGGAGTACTGATTTAGCCTCGAGTAATTCCGCGAGAATAAGGGGAGTTGAACATCTCCTAGCGGTGTTAAATGGTCTGAGCATAGATAATCTTCTCATCTATAGTGATTCTATTGAGTTACCTGCTATGGATGGGAGTGCGCTTCCCTTCGCGGAGTTGATAAGTCGGGCTGGTATCGAAGAGCAAGGGGCAGAAGTGGAGATTTTATCCTTATCCTCACCAGTTTGGAGCGTAAGGGGAGGTAGTTATATAGTTGCTTTGCCCGACTCAACTGAGTTGAAGTTATCCTATCTGATCGATTTTACTCATCCGGCGATAGGGACTCAGTTTGGAGAGATATCGTTAGCTCCTGAGGTTGAGGTGAAGAGAGAGTTATTTTTCGCTGAGATCGCAGGGGCTCGAACCATCGGTTTTGAGGGAGAGGTAGAGATCCTGAGATCTAGAGGTCTCGCCCTGGGAGGAAGTCTAGATAACGCCTTGGTCTTTGGTAAGAATGGAGAGGTGCTTAATCCTAGTTTGAGATTCTCTGATGAACCAGTTAGACATAAATTATTAGATCTCATGGGAGATCTATATCTGGTGGGGTATAACTTTAATGCTCATATAATAGCTATTAAAGCAAGTCATTTCTTACATATTGAGTTAGCCAGAAAGATAAGATCTATCCTCCCCCCATAAATAAAATAGGAGGGGTAGAGGGGAGGATTCCTCCCCCTATAGGAGTGAATTCGAGATGCTCGATATTCAAGGTATCAAGAGGGTCTTACCTCATCGCTATCCTTTCCTTCTAGTCGATAAGATCTTAGAGATCGAGAAAGGAAAGAGGGTAGTAGGGGTAAAAAATGTAACTATAAACGAAGCTTTTTTTAATGGACATTTTCCAGATCAACCTATTATGCCGGGGGTTTTGATCTTGGAAGCTATGGCTCAAGCGGGAGGAGTCTTGGTGTTGACTTCTGAGGGAAATGAGAATAAATACGCTTATCTCACGGGCATAGATAAAGCTAAGTTCAGAAAACCGGTAGTCCCAGGAGATCAGCTTTATACCGAGGTAATAGTTGTTCGATTGAAGGGAAATTATGGTAAGGTATCAGCTAGAGCCACAGTTGAAGATCAGGTGGTAGCAGAAGCCGAATTCTTCTTTATCTTAGCCGAAAAGGAGCAGATCGACGGGAAAAAATGAAAAGTAGAAATTGGAGAGGAAGAAGTTAGAAAGTGGATATACATAACACAGCAATAGTGCATCCTAAGGCTCAATTGAGGGAGGAGGTTAAGATCGGACCATATTCGATCATCGGTGAGGGAGTGACTATTGGGGATAACACTCGAATCGAATCTCATGTCGTTATCAAGGGGAATATAACTATCGGGCGTAATTGTCGGATATATCCTCAAGTGGTGATCGGAGGAGAACCTCAGGACTTTGATTATCGTGGTGAAGAGACCTTTATAATAATTGGAGATGATAATATAATCCGAGAGGGAGTTACGATTCATCGAGCCAGCGGAGAGGGCAAAGCCACCAAGATCGGCGATGGTAATTTCCTGATGGCTTATTCACATATCGCTCATAATTGTCAAGTTGGCAATAAGACGATTATATCCAATCTAGGAAGTTTGGCGGGCTATTCGGTAGTCGAAGATCGAGCAGTAATCGGAGGGCTTGCTGGTGTTCACCAATTCACTAGGATAGGGAAACTCTGTATGATCGGTGGTTTGTCTAAGGTTGTTAAAGATATTCCTCCCTATACCATGGCTGATGGACATCCTGCTAAATTATGCGGTCTGAATATCATTGGTTTGAGGCGAGCGGGAATAACGAGCGAAGAGCGAGAGGCGATAAAGAAAGCCTTTAAGATATGGCATAATTCTAAAGTTAATCGGACGCAGGCGATCGAGCTTATAGAAAAGGAAGTTCCGCTTACTGCCGAGGTCGAACATTTCCTCGACTTCCTTAGAAATTCTGATTGGATCGGATCTAGGAGTAGGGGGATAGAGAAATAAATAATTGAGCTGAACTCGAACCCAGAATACTTTGGGAGGATAATAAAGTGGAAGTTGTTAGAGTTGGAGTCGTTGGAGTTGGCAGGTGGGGAAGACATCATGCTAGAGTATATTCCGAACTTGAAGGGTGCAAGCTAGTTGGGTTAGTAGATCTGAGTTGGAAGAGAGCGAACGAGTTAGCGGAGAAGTATGACACAACGCCATATACTGATTTTTCCACCCTCTTTGGTAAAGTTGATGCGGTAAGCGTAGTGACTCCTCCCTCATCTCATTATATCATTGCTAGAGCCTTCTTAGTGGAAGGGATTAATGTTTTAGTCGATAAGCCGATGACCAGGACGATGGCCGAGGCTGATGAATTAGTAAAATTAGCCAAGGGAAATGGCCTAGTGCTTCAGGTCGGCCATATCGAGAGATTCAACTCGGCGGTGCAGAAGCTAAAGGATATCGTAGATAGTCCTATATTCATCGAATCTCATCGTTTGGGACCCCAGGCTCCTCAGGTTATGATGGAGATAGGGGTTGTCCTAGACCTAATGATTCATGATATAGATATAGTCTTAGATCTAGTGAACTCCGAGGTCCGAAAGGTTAATAGCGCTGGTTCATCGGTTGAAACTCCCTATGAGGATATAGCTACAGCTCAAGTTAGCTTCGCTAATGGGTGCATAGCGAACTTCACTGCTAGTCGTTTATCTATAGAGAAGAAGAGGAGCCTGGAAATAACTCAGAAGGATTCCTATATCTCTCTTGACTTTAGGGATCAGGATATTGAGATCAGTCGCTATGCTGATGATCCTTCTGCTAAGGACGATCTACTTTCTCGCAAGGTGGTCTCAGAGCGACCCTATTTATCCAGAAAGGAACCCCTCAAATTAGAATTAGCTGACTTCATCGATTGTGTTACATATAATAAGAAGCCCTTGGTCTCGGGAGAGGAAGGAAGAAGAGCCTTAAAAGTCGCTTTACAGGTGTTAGAGGGGATAGGGCTACAAAATTAAGGGCAGGATTGTTCTTATAGGATGTTCTCATAATTATAATCCCAAGATAATTTAAAGTCCTCCTTGTCCTCAAGGGAGGACTTTTTCCTTAATAGGTAGTGAATAGATGCGATACTATGTTATAGTTGTTAGGGGATTAGAGGAGATAGCTTTAAGCGAGTTGAGAGAGAAGTTGAGAGAGGTTCACCTAATAGAGAAGAGCAAAGGGATGATATCCTTCACCTATTCGGGGTCTCCTAGGGAACTGATTAAGCTCAGATCTATCGAGAACATCTTCATCTTCCTGAAAATTATAAAAGGGATGTCCCGAAGTCGTAATTCTTTAGGGAAGATATATAGGGTTATTAAAGGTATTGATTTAACTCCCGCTTTGTTTATCAAGCGACAGCTTCACCCTAAAAGGCGGAGGAGAAAGCCAACCTTTAGGATAACTCCTAATATGGTGGGAAGACATAACTTTCGCCGTGTTGATATCGGAATTGCCGCGGAGAATGCTTTAGAAGATAGATATAGATGGAGGGTGAATCCTAGTGATCCCGATTTGGAGATAAGGATAGATCTGGAGGGTGAGGAAGCTCTAGTAGGTTTGCGCCTCTCAGATAAGATCATGCGACGCCGCAGGTATAAAGTCGAGCATATCCCTGCTTCCTTGAAGCCCACGGTAGCTTATTGTATGGTGAGGCTCTCCGAGCCTGCTAGCGGCGATATATTCTTAGATCCGATGTGTGGAGCAGGGACGATCTTGATCGAGAGGGCTAAGGCAGCTCCTTATGAGCGGATAATTGGAGGCGACATAGATAGAGAAGTATTAACTATTGCTGAGGAGAATATCATCGCTAGCGGAGAGGATATAGAATTGAGAAGATGGGATGCAAATGCTCTGCCTTTAGATGATCTGGCTATAGATAAATTAGTTTGCAATCTGCCCTTTGGAAAGCAAATAAGTTCTCTCGAAGACAATAGGAAACTTTATACTGGTTTCTTCGCGGAGATGGAGCGGATACTAAAGCCTAAAGCTAAAGTTGTTCTCTTAACCTCGGAGGAGAGATTAGTTGATAGACTTATAAGTAAAAGTGAGAGGCTCAAGAGACTGAGGAAGTTTCCCATAGAACTTCTGGGATTGAGACCTTATGTATATGTGCTTGAGAGGTCCTAGTAAATGGAAAGAGAAAGGAGATAGTTATGCCCCAAGTAATTATCAATATGTATGATCCCGAAGGAGATCCCTTGAAGGATATAAAGTTGGATTCGATGTACACATCTTATTTAGATTATACACCTTTCCCTAGCAAATTCAAAAAAGTCTCTCCAGGGAAGGTGATCTGTGAGGTTAGTACCGAGAGTCCTTTCTCTATAAATCTGTTGTGGGAAGCTCAGGGGTTCGGGGAGGTAATTCTTAAAGCTGATAATGCCGGTCAAGGTTTCAGAGCATCACCAGGAGATATTCCCTTAACAATTGAGCTGAACTACGAATTGGCTAGAAGTAGAGGTTTCGATCTCATTCGCCGATATCGAAACTACATTGAGGATAATTGTGGGTTCTCGGAAGAGATAACTAACCTCAAGGAGAAAGCGGAGGTAGCTCTCAATAAAACTAGCCAGCTGTTTAAGGATGGCGATAAAGAGTGGATCAAAATGGCTGGTGAGACTTTGCGATTGTCCCTTTGGACAAGTGAAAAGTTGGATATCGAGCGAGCTAAAGCGAATATAACTCGTCAGGGGAGAAGACCAGGTTTTCTATTTGGAGCGAATACCTTCGGATATTATAAGGGGGATTCCGCCGCTTATAGGGAGAAATTTGAGGAGTTGTTGAACTTTGGGACCGTTCCCTTCTATTGGGGGGACTTCGAGCCAGAGGAGGGAAAACCTCGTTGGGAGATGCCAGATAAGATCGTGAAGTGGCTTTTATCGAAAGGGATTAAGGCTAAAGGACATCCGCTTCTTTGGTTCTTCGAGGATACGACTCCTAAGTGGCAATTGGATAAAGATTTCACCTCTCTTAAGAGGATCGTATATAAACACGTTTATGATATCGTGGATAGGTATAAGGGTTCGATCGATATATGGGATGTTATTAACGAGCCTCATAGCTGGGCTAACTGTCTCAACTTCGAGCATAGCCAGATGATCGAGATAATAAGGATGGGGATGGATGCAGCTAAGGATGCGAATCCAGAGGCCATTCGCTTAGTGAATAATTGTATATTGTGGGGTGAATATGTTGCCCAGCGTCGCACTCACCAGGGATCAACGGAGAGGCAAGATTTAGCCACTCCTTATCGCTTCTTGAAGATGTTAGAGGAAGCTGGGATTGAATACGAAGTCATAGGGTTACAACTATACTATCCCTCTCGAGATATGGCGCAAATATCGGATCTTCTCGATCGCTTCGCCCAATTCGGCAAACCGATCCATATAACGGAATTGGGAGTCCCGTCCGAGTGGAAACACGATCCCCATAGCTGGTTTGAAGGAGAGGATAATGTCAAGCGGATGGGATATTGGCATAAGCCGTGGGATGAGGAGACTCAAGCCGATTGGGTAGAGCAATTCTATACGATATGCTTCAGTAAGCCCTATATCGAGGCTGTGACTTGGTGGGATTTAGCTGACTATGATGGTCATTTCTTCCCTCACGGTGGATTTTTAAGGAAGGACATATCAGAAAAGCTGTCCTATAAACGGCTAAAGAACTTGATCGATTCTTGGAGTTAAGTTCGAGATGTAATTCCCCCCTCACCCTATCCCTCTCCCACCAGGGGAGAGGGAACGTGATTAAGCATCTCTCCTGATGATTCTTCCCTCTCCCTTGACAGGAGGTAGGGGGGCGATTTAATTAGTTCAAGACCTAATTTTGAAGCTATTTAATAAGCGAGATATTAAGCTTTTCCCGCACATCCCCAGGCTCTCATCTGGGCTCTTATAAATTCCTTTATCCGCTTTCTACCCTCAGGTAGTATATGCAGGGGATAAACATCGCCTGGATTACTCTTGATATAATCTCTAATCCCATTGCGAAACTCTAACCTCAAGGAAGTGGCGATATTGATCTTCCTTATCCCCAAGCTTATAGCTTCTATCAGGTCAGCTTCGGGAACTCCAGAGGAGCCATGAAGGACAAGGGGGATATCGATCTTCTCATCTAGTTCCTGGAGTAGCTCGAATTTCAGTTTAGGTTCTTCCTTATAGAATCCGTGAACAGTGCCTATAGCCACGGCTAAAGAATCGATCCCTGTTTCTCGAACAAAGCGGACTGCTTCCTCGGGATCGGTGAAGTTGGATATCTCGCCCTTATCTGAGATGGTGAACTCCACTCCTGTTATATGCCCAAGCTCTGCCTCAACTGATACTCCAAGAGCTTGAGCTATAGTTACTACTTTTCTGGTCAAAGCTATGTTCTCATCTAGGGGAAGTGCAGAGGCATCGATCATCACCGAGGTAAAACCATATTTGATTGCTTGGACTACATCCCGGAAATTATCGGAATGATCTAGGTGAAGAGCGACAGGGACTGTTGATCTCTTAGCCATCTCCCTTATCATCCAAGCGGTATATTCCATATCGTTATAACCTCTCATCTCTCCTGCTCCAGCTTGAACTATAACTGGGGATCTCTCCTCCTCGGCGGTGGAGATGATAGAGAGAATGAAGTCGATATTCCCTCCACAGGTGTCATATCCACCTACTCCATATCCTTTTTCATCAGCATCTTTAAGTATCTCTCTGGTAGTCACTAAGGGCATATTAATTCTCCTTTATCATTATGATATTAAGTAGTTTCAAATATTCGCTAGTGGGTTCAAGATATAAATTCCCCCCTCACCCTAGCCCTCTCCCACGAGGGGAGAGGGA
>CAZSTA010000043.1:0-21060 GCA_964609495.1 uncultured bacterium
CGAAGAGCATAAAGATAATCTGTGGTACTGGGCGATCTACAAAGCTGGAACTGACGAGAAGGTTCAGAGTATTACTTCGTGGGATGCCCAGGTATTAGCAGAAGGGAAATATAAGATCACTATACGCTTTAATAACACAGATCAGGAGACCACGCTTATCGATGACTTAGAGGTTGAAAAAGGAGTGGTAGTTGAGTTAGAGCTTTAGAATTAAGATGTCAAATATAGGACTAATAGTTGCAATGAGTATGGAAATCCCAGATATCTTTCAAGATAAATCGAGTGTTCACCAAATTGGGAACAATGAAATACACCTAGTTGTTTCAGGAATAGGACAAAAAAGAGCACGCTATGCAACGGAGAAGGTATGTAGAGAATTTCATCCCGATTATCTCATGACGTTAGGTTTTTGCGGAGGAATACGAGACGATCTCCATATAGGTTACCTGGTCATCGCTGATCGTATTACCTACGGTCGCAAAGAAATTGAATTAGATAATAAGTATCTCGATGAAGCAGCTAATGCTTTACATGGGATGGAATATCATAAAGGGGTATTCCAAACATTTGATTGGCCAGTATTCTCAAGGAATAGAGTTTCTAAAGATACTCTCGCAGTTGATATGGAATCTTTTGCTATAGCTGACCTAGGTCGAACCTACCATATACCCACTGTGATGATTAAGGCCGTAAGTGATATCATTCCAGAGAAAGTAGGTATGAATAGCCTCTTGAACTTAGTAAAGGCCGTAAGAGGCAATGCTAAAGCAAAGAATAAATTAAATGAGTTTGCTAAACGATATTTTTTGTAAAGAGACAGCACAAAGTATGATTACACAATTATTATACAAAAAGGTCAATTTTTAAGCAACTTTTAAAAGGATGCGTTTAAAACTTGGGAAATGGGCATCTCTTTACCATGGCGGTGAGAAAAATGGAACAGAAGTCGATAATAATCATCGGGGCTGGTATTGCCGGCCTATCCGCAGGGTGCTACGGTCAGATGAATGGCTACCGCACTCAGATCTTCGAGATGCACGACAAACCAGGCGGGTTATGCACTTCCTGGGAGCGTAAGGGATACATCATTGATGGTTGTCTCCACTGGCTAGTCGGTTCCGGGCCAGGTGTCGGCTTTTATCGCATTTGGGAAGAATTGGGCGCGGTGCAAGGACGACATATAATCAACCACGAGGAGTTCGTGCGTGTCGAGGGGAAAGGAGGCCAGGTCTTCGTTGTTTACTCCGACATCGACAGGCTGGAGCAGCATATGAAAGAACTTGCCCCTCAAGATTCGGAGGTGATCGAGGAGTTCTCCAGGGCAGTGCGCACCTGTGCTCGCTATGACCTTCCGGTCGATAAAGCGCCCGAGTTGTATGGGTTTGTTGATGGAATAAAGTTCCTGATTCAGATGCTTCCATTCTTGAAAATCATGTCAAAGTGGAAAAAGATATCGAGCCAAGAGTATGCAAAGAGGTTTTCGGATACCTTCCTGCGCGAGGCTTTTCCCCTTATCTCTGACCTCCCTGATTTTCCAATGGTGGCCTTGCTAATGACCCTGGCTTGGATGCATCAGAAATCTGCTGGTTATATAGAGGGTGGTTCGCTCGAATTTTCTCGTAGCATCGAACGGCGTTACCTTGATTTAGGAGGAAAGATTCACTATCGCTCACCGGTCACAGAAATATTGGTGGAAAATGATAAGGCAGTTGGTGTACGGCTGGCTGACGGCACCATACACCGCAGTAACATCGTCATCTCTGCTGCGGATGGACACACAACCATTTTCAATATGCTGGGAGGGAAGTATATCAATAAAGAAATCCGTGGTTATTACGACAAACTTCCCATTTTTCCCCCTCTGATCCACGTAGCTTTTGGCGTCGCTCGCTCTTTCGAGGGGCTGCCCCATTGTTTCATCTATTCTCTCGATGAACCCGTTACTATTGGTGGACAGGAACAGAAGAGCATTGCCGTTGAGATTTACAACTTCGATCACACTCTGGCTCCACCGGGCAAGACGGTTTTGAAAGTCATGTTCACTTCTGATTATATGTATTGGAAGAACTTGAAGCAAGACCCCGAGCGCTACAAGGCTGAGAAGGAACAGATTGCTGACAAAGTGACGACCTTGCTTGAGCAGCGTTTTCCAGGATTTGCTGACCAAATCGAAATGTGTGATGTGGCCACGCCCATCACTTGGGAACGCTATACCGGCAATTGGCGAGGTAGCTTTGAGGGTTGGCTGGTTTCGAAGAAGACGTTGCCTCCTTTCCGTATGAGTAAAACCCTCCCTGGACTAAAGAACTTCTACATGGCTGGACAATGGGTTGAGCCGGGAGGGGGCGTGCCCGCGGTAGCCATATCCGGTCGAAATGTAATTCAGATCATCTGCAAGCGAGATAAAAAGGCATTTGTAACAAAGATTCCATGAGCCCAATTTCAGGATCTGCGAGCGAATGGTGAGGAGGTTATGAGCAGCACTCCTATCCCCTTGGTCCCCACCAAAAAATTCTATATTCCTTCAGTTCGGCAAGTATGCTATCCATCTCCTCAATAAACTCCCCTTCAGCCGAACCCTTCTCCTTAGCTCTGGTCACACCAGCTTCGAACTTATCCATTACGCTATCCAAATCGGCTACATCATTCTGAAAGCCAATCATATCATAGGTCGAACAGTGATCGGAGAGTTGAGCGATGAAAGTATCCAGGTCGGTTATTATATCCTCCAGATATTCGATGAACCCCGGATGAGCTTCTTCCGCCTCCTTGGTTTTCTGAACGCTGGTTTTCACCTTCTCAACTAATCCCTCGATCGTCTCCAGATCGCATTCAAATTTAGGAGGCTCGGTAACTTCAGCAGAACCGATCCTGAAGTTGACCACTTTTAGCAACTCGTCTTCAACGCTCATCTCTACTCGCCAATCCCCCTCTTTAAATGGCTTACCATAAGAGGAATATATGCCAGCAGTATAAGTTCCGCTCTCAGCATCATTCAGTTCTATGGTATTCTGGAGGATTATATTATCTCCCTGATACCACTTTAGGAGTAGGACAGTATCAGGAGTCGCATCTACAAATGAGAACCACAGATAGAGGATCTCCTCCTCGGGAGAGAACACGGTATTTGCTCCAACGGGCAGTCCCTTCTCATCAACTCCTAGGCATATCACCGCCTCGGTTATCGTAGTCGAAGCATTACAAATTCCGGTGATCATGATAAGAGCTAGAACATAAACTATCATAGATGTTATAAGATATCTTCTCATAATGATCGCCTCATCTTTATAAGGAGGCAACGAGTTATCGATCGTTGCCTCCTCGAATTTGACTACCACTCGTATTCAGTCTTTTCCTCCTCGGTTTCGACCTCGGGTTCGACTCCAGAGATAGGACCTTTCTTGAAGGTTTCGATCTGACCGGCCTGAGTGGGGCAAGATATCTCTCCACAGATCGTCTCTGTCCACTCGCAGAATCTAGCCTGTAGGCAAATAGTGTAGGCACCATCGGCTAAGCCTCGGAAATTGCCTTCATAGTTGCCGGTGGAGGAGTTATATTTAAGCTCAACACTACCTACCTTTACTCCTCCCGCGGAGGTTATATTAGCCACTACACTTGCCCGTCCTTCGACTGGCTCTATCACCGAACCTTGAGGATCGGTTATCCTGGCTGATAACCTCAAAGTGCCATCCGCACATTCGGCTGTCATCTGAAGGGCAAAGGTGCAACTGATCACCTGCCCGATATCGGTGATAAGCTTGCTTATTCCCTCAGCCGCATCGAAGTCGTAGAAGTTACCGCCAGTACTGGAAGCCAATTGAACTAGCTTCGCGTAAGCCTTATCATAACAGGGTTTATCGTGACTCTTATAACCTATAACGTGGACAACTATCCCCTTGCTCCTAATACCAGCTTCTACTTGATCATAAGTGTATGGTGAGGTTGAATCATCACCGCAATCTGCAACCTCCGGCACTCGCGGGGGAGCATCGCTTATCAAGATGATAACTCGCTTTGAACCCTCTCGCCAGGGGACATCATTAGCGGCATGAGCTAGGGCATCGAGTGTCGATTCAGGAGTGTCTCCGCCTCCACTAGCGGATAAACCTCCGACCCAATTCTTGAAGACGCCGATCTTCTCTGTCATCCCGTAATATTTATAGGGGAGGTCAACGGGATTCCCTGGTCCACTGCGATCTTTGAACTCAACCAATCCGAGTTGATAATTGACCCCACTATCGGCTAATTTATCAGCGAAGGATTGGGATACGGAATAGACTGTTACTATCTCCTCCTGCATCGTCCCAGTCGAATCGATCACGAAAACGATGTCAGCTAAAGCTCCTGTTTTAATGCAAATTCTATCCTTTAACACGTCACAGGTAATAGGGGGTTCAAGAGGTTCAGATATCTCCTCACAACATTCCCTAAGTTCATCGACGAGTTCCTGCAGTTCCTTCAGCTTCTCCTCGATCTTATCGGCTATCTCCTCACAGCATTCAGCGGAGGGCTTGACAGTAGGAGGCTTCATATATCCGGGGATCTTACCACAGCAGATCTCCAGCATAAGCGCTCCCAGCGCAGCGGTATAGTTCTTCCCAGTGCCCGATTCGTTGCCGACCGCATCCCAACTTCCGTCCTCGTTCTGATGCTCGATGAGGAGGCTACACATCAGACTGCTCCACCATTTCCAATTTTCCCCTCCAGCTAGATACATAGCTCTAGTGGCATAATACCAGTAGTAGAAGGGACTCGACCATCCCACCTGCTCCTCCTCCCACTCAGGAGGATATTTCTTAATATATTCTATCCCTGTTCCCACATAAGGGTCATTTGGATATCCGGTCAGTTGCAGGGAGAGAATCCCGATCCCTGTTCTCGCACAGCCATGCGATCCCCCTGGTTGGTAGGTAAAGCCTCCGGTATTCTTATCATAGCAAGCTCTTATGGAGGTAGCGGCGGCCTCGAAGGCTTGAGCGGGAACATTGAAGCCCGCTTGTTTAGCCGCTTTGAGCGCGATGATCTGCCAGCCAACGACCGAAGTATCGCTATCGGTGCTATTTGCTTTGTATCTCCAACCACCATAATACTTCGAGTCCTTATTAACCGGACCTCCCAGGGCTTGAGGTTTATTCTCTGTATTCTGACTTCTAAGGATCATCCCGATTGCATCTCTGATTATCGGTGAAAGAGAGGGATCCTTCAATTCGTTATAAGCCTCGATCAGCGCGATGGTGGCTATCCCGTGGGAGTACATAACAGTGCTGGTCGATTCCTTAGGATCTGAGAAATCATTAAAGATAAGCCCGGCGATATCGGGTTTATCAGCGTTCTCGGCGCTGGAATGAAGAGCTTTTTTAAGAAAGGCTATAGCTTTTTCGATATTATCCTGATATTGAGCTGGGCTAGACCCACAAGTTGCGTCCACCATAGCCATTAGCGCAAGACCAGCGATCGCGGCTGCTCTTCCTCTACTAGGAGTATCCCAAGACCCATCCTCATTTTGATTTTCAGCTAGATAATCTAAAGCCTTCTTAATTGCAGTCTGGAGTTTATTTTGATCCAACTGTGGAACATCTGCTTCATCCGCCGCTCCAACAGCAGTGGAGAAGGCTAAGATCACAATTAGGGTAAATATTATTAACGATCTTTTCAACATAATCCCCTCCTCTTGTCTGGTTTCCCTTAAATACTAGACTAGATTTTTGCTCTTTCTCGATCATCGGGGCGCCAGGGCGAGAACCCGACGCCCACGAGTAAGATTCTACTTTCCTTCAGTTGCAGGACTTACTGGCCCTTTATCAAAGAGGTTTATCTGTCCGCTTATAGGGGGATATGATATCTCCCCACAGACCGTTTCAGTCCACTCACAGAACTGAGCCTTCAGACAAATCTCATAGCGCCCCTCAGTTATACTTGGATATTCTCCCTCATATCTCTTGGTATCGAAGTTATAGTTGAGCGAGATCTGTTCTACATTTCCCTCGGTTAGAGGGGTAAGTGTAACCGAGACATTCGTCTTACCGATGACGGGCTCTATCACCTCTCCCTGAGGATCTGTGATCTTCGCGGATATCTTCAAAGTATCATCTACGAACTCGACCTTCATTTGAATAGCAAAGGTGCAACTTATCACCCTACCGATATTGTAGATGATAGTGCTTACATTCTCCGCGGAATTGAAATCATAGAAATTCCCCCCAGTATCACTGGCAAATTGAACCATCTTAGCATAAGCCGGATCATAGCAGGTATCTACATAGCTCTCATAAGAGATGACATGAGCGACGATTCCTCTGCCTCTCAGCATATTGATTACATCCTCATAAGTATAACCTGAAGGAGAGGTAGGGTCATCCCCACAGGCGGCGACCTCTGGCACTCGTGGCGGAGCATCGCTTATCAGGATGGCTACCCGTTTAGCGTCCTTTCTCCAAGGAACATCGGTCGCAGTATGATAGAGCGCGTCAAGGGTCGATTCAGGAATATCTCCGCCTCCACTAGCCACCAGACTCCCAATCCACTCTTTGAAGGTATTTATATCGGAAGTCATACCATAGTATTTATAGGGCAGATCGATCGGATTCCCTGGTCCCTCATAATCCTTGAACTCGACCAAGCCAAGACGATAATCGATTCCACTATCCGCCAGCTTATCGGCGAAGGATTCCGATACTGAATAGACCGTTAATATCTTCTCCTGCATAGTTCCAGTAGAATCGATCACGAAGACTATATCCGCCTGAGCCTCCGTTTCCCGACAGATCCTCTCTCGAAGATCCTCACAAGTGAGAGGCTTTCGGCAACACTCCTCGGCTTTATCTATCAATCGTTCCATATCATCCTCGAACATCTCAAGCTCTCCTTCGATCCTCTCGAGCTCATCTCGTAGTTTATCAATCTCCCTCATCTTATCTCTCATCTTCTCGAAGATATAATCGCATTCCTCCACTAGAGGAGCGGGAGCCTCCTCACAATATGCGATCTCTAGGATAAGAAGGGCCATAGCGGTCGAGTAATTCACCTCCACCCCTGATTCGTTGCCAGCCGCCTCCCAGCTTCCATTCTCACTCTGGTTCTCGACCAACATACTAGTTATCTCGGTCCTCCACCAATTCCAATGTTCCCCACCAGCGAGAAACATCGCTCTAGTGGCATAGTACCAGTAGTAGAATGGCATCGACCAGCCGATCTGCTCTACATTCCAGGTGGGAGGATTGTTCCTAATATATTTCAAAGCGGTATTGATATAAGGATCATCAGGGTATCCACAGAGCTGTAAGGTGAGGATCCCTATCGCGGTCCTCGCACATCCATCCTTCCTGTCGCCCGGTTGATAAGTAAAACCTCCGCTATCCGAATCATAACAGGCTCTCGTGAAGGTAGCCGCCGCTTCAAAGGACCAATCGGGGATATTGAAGCCCAAAACCTCAGCAGCCCTAAGCGCTATTATCTGCCAACCAGTGATAGATGTATCACTATCTGGACTCTCCGGTTTATATCGCCAGCCACCGTAATATCTAGAACTCCTATCTATCGGTCCTCTCAGCACTTGGGGTTTATTTTCGGTATTCTGACTGCGTAGGATGAGATCAAGAGCATCCTTAATAATCGGATCCAGAGAAGTATCCCCCGATCTATAAGAAGCCTCTATGAGCGCGGCGGTGGCTATTCCATGAGAATACATCAAATAATCCGACGATTCCTTAGGCGCATAGACATCGTTAAAAACAGCTCCTGCTATCCAGGGATTATCGGCATACAAAGAGCTGGGATGATAGGTTGCTTCGAGGAATTCTAAGGCTCGCTCGATATTATCTTGGTATCTATCTTTGTCTATTTCACAAGCGTCAACCATAGCCATCAGGGCTAATCCAGCCACAGCCGAGGGCTTACCTCTATTAAAGGTGCTCCAAGAGCCATCCTCACTTTGATTCTCGGCTAGAAAATCAAGTCCCCTTTGGATAGCGCCTTTGATATCGCTCTTGCTCACCAGCTCAGCAGCAAGAATAGGGGAAGATAGACCAATTATGATTAGCAAAACGGGCAGTATAAGTAGTGTTTTATTCTTCATAATCCCTCTCCTTTCAACGATCTATTTTAACAATCTGCTTTAATCGCAATTATATCACTTTCCAGCCGATGTGTCAATCAATTTTCAATTCACTAGATCGCCTCATATTATTTTGAAACCATAATTGACAAATACATCCTTATTGTATATAATTCAATTAGTTTCAAACAAATATTTTATTAACCTCAGAAGAGGTGATATATTGATGTTTAACTTGAGCTTTGAGAGGAAAGATTTTGAGAAGAGCTTAGCGGTTCTGTTCTTATCAGTGGCGATATTACTATCTATCTGTGGATGTGAACGCTGTGGCTCACCTGGTCCTCCAGTAATGTCTCCTCCCAGTAGAGATAGGACTATCTTTGCGGGAATTAATTATGGAGTCTACAAGTCAGAAGATGGAGGAGATAGCTGGGAGTGGCCATCACCAGATTACGCTCCATATGGTGTGAGAACCCTAGCGATCTCCCCTAATTATGCTAATGATCAGACTATCTTTGCGGGAACTCGGTGGGGAGGAGTATTCGAGTCCATAGACGGAGGAGGAAACTGGTGGGTAGTTGGGTTATCAGATAAAACTGTGAATGCCCTAGCGATCTCCCCTGATAGGACTATCTTTGCGGGAACTGAGTATGGGGGAGTCTTCAAGTCCTATGGAGGAGGAGACTGGAGTGAGGTTAATAAGGGGTTAACAAGGCCATACGTGAATGCCCTAGCGATTTCCCCTGATTATGAGAATGATTGGACTATCTTTGCGGGAATTCGATGGGGAGGAGTCTACAAGTCCACGAACGGAGGACGGATTTGGAGTTATAGCGGATTAAGTCTAAGTGTAAAGTATCTAGCGATCTCCCCTGGTTATGGTATTAGTGATTATACTATCTTTGCGGGAACTGAGTATGGAGGAGTCTACAAGTCTACGGACGGAGGAAGAAGCTGGAGAGGGAGTATGGTTGGGTTATCATATGAGATTGTGGAAGTGAAAGCCCTCGCGATCTCTCCTAATTATGCTACTGATAGGACTATCTTTGCGGGAACTACGGGGGGAGTCTACAAGTCCACGTATGGAGGAGGAGGCTGGTGGGAATGCTGGGGAATAGAAGACGAAGTTAATGCCCTAGCGATCTCCCCTAATTATGCTAATGATCAGACTATCTTTGCGGGAACTACGGAGGGAGTCTACAAGTCAACAGATGGAGGAAGATACTGGAGGAAAGTAGGGATATGGACATCTGTGGAAGCCCTAGCGATCTCCCCTAATTATTGATGAATCTGGTAGTGATAGCACTATCTTTGTGGAAACTTATTTGGAGAAGGAGTCTTCAAGTCCACTGATAAAGGAGAAAGCTGGAGGAAGTTAATATAAGGATTAATATTTCTAACTGTGAGATCCCTTCTAATAGTCCCATCTGATTATGGTAAGTGATGAGACAATCTTCGTGAAACTACTTAGAGCAAATTGATAGAGGGTGATATTAACTTCTGTCAATTATAAAGAGGTGATGTATTGATGTTTAACTTGATCTTGGAAGGGAAAGATTTCGAGAAGAGCTTAGTGGTTCTGCTCTTATCAGTGGCGATATTACTATCTATCTGTGGCTGTGAACGCTGTGGCTCACCTGCTCCTCCCATACTGTCTCCTCCTGGCAGAGATAGGACTATCTTTGCGGGAACTAATGATGGATTCTGCAAGTCTCCGTATGGAGGAGAAGGCTGGTTTTTGATTAATAGGGGGTTAACAAATCTACATGTATCTTCCCTAGTGATCTCTCCTACTTATGCTACTGATAGGACTGTCTTTGCGGGAACTGGCTATCCAGGAGAGATCTTCAAGTCAGAAGGAGGAAGCTGGGAAAGCTGGAGGAAATGCTGGGGAATAGACATAGACAGAGGGGAAGTGTATGTCCTAGCGATCTCTCCTAATTATGCTAATGATAGCACTATCTTTGCGGGAACTTGGGGAGAGGGAGGAGGGGTCTTCAAGTCAGAAGATGGAGGAGAAAGCTGGAGAGTGGTTGGGTTACCAGGTGATACTGTGTATGCCCTAGCGATCTCTCCTAATTATGCTACTGATAGCACTATCTTTGCGGGAACTTCTCCCTATGGAAGAGCAGGAGGAGCCTACAAGTCAGAAGATGGAGGAGAAAGCTGGAGGGCGGTTAATAAGGGGTTACCAACATATACAAATGTGTTTACCCTAGTGATCTCCCCTAATTATGCTACCGACGGGATTATATTTGCGGGAACTTATTACGGAGTCTACAAATCCATCGATGGAGGAGAAAGCTGGAGGGTGGTTAATAAGGGGTTACCAACATATACAAATGTGTTTACCCTAGTGATCTCTCCTACTTATGCTACTGATGGGACTATCTTTGCGGGAACTGGCTGCTATCCAGGAGAAGTCTTCAAGTCAGAAGATAGAGGAGAAAGCTGGAGGAAGGTGTTAACAAGTCGAGATCTGATTCCCCTAGCGATCTCCCCTACTTATGCTACTGATGGGACTATCTTTGCGGGAACTTGGGGAAGGGGAGTCTTCAAGTCCACGAATGGAGGAGAAAGCTGGAGTTATAGTGGTTTGTTATATGTGCAAGCCCTAGCGATCTCTCCTAATTATTGATAAATCTGGCAGTGATAGCACTATCTTTGTGGAAACTTAGGGAGGGGAGCTTTCAGATTCACCGATTAACCTAATGAGAGAAGTAGTCATCTTATTAATAACAGTTATATTCTCAGTGGCGCTTAATCCTATAATATGTCTTGGACTTCCTACTCTGGAGACTGGAGACATTTCTCCCTACTCGGAGGTCATATATGACTCTACGCCCATAATAGGGGAAGTTACGATATCTCCTCCAGTCCCCGACCCCGAAATCCCCACTACTATCACCGCCGAAGTATATAGCAATTATAACCGAACGGACTTTTCAGTCTCCTCAGTCGCTCTACTATATAGCATAGACGGAATGAGTAGCTGGGATAGGATAGAGATGCTGAGGGATAATGAGGAGGATATCTGGCAAGCGCAAATTCCAAAGCAACCTAGAGGGACTAAGGTCGATTATTACTTAGTTGTTAGAGATGAGATTGGCAATATGGCGATCGAGATACCCCGAATGGTGAGCAGGTGGCTACCCAATGATGAGGAGATGATCGCTGGGCCAATAGATCGCAACGATCTAGATCGAGTTCTACCGCCCGATTTAGATATATTAGGCACTTGGGTTGGCTATAATGAAGATCATCTCTACCTTAAGTTGGAATTAGAGGGCAAGATAAATGTTTATCACATTATTCCTTTAATTTTGAATGCCTATCTCATCTCGATCGGTGATCCTGAAGCCGATCCTTACGGAAACGTCTTGACTTATCCAGCTATCGTATATATACCATTGTTAGATAAGCTAAATCTCCTCTCCGATGGAGCAGTCCTGCTAGATACAAACGACTTCGAATCTATTTCTGTTCAGAATGCGAAAATACGAGTAAAAGTTCACAACAATATGATCTATCTAAGATGTCGCCGATCAGATCTAGGATCAGCATCCGCCTCCGAATATAAGATATGTTTCTTCACCATAAAAGCTGAGAACTTCTTCCCCCTCAAGATTCCTACTCCTAGAGAGGCTACTAATTATGTAACGATATACTTAGGTGGACATTCCTACGTGGTGAATTAAACTTGATATCATCGAAATATAGAGCGATAATTTCGATTATAATAATTCTACTCAGATTTAGTGGCTGTGTAGCTCCCATCAGAGAGATTAAGCGATGGCCATACTATGGAAAGTTGCGAGTGGGAGTGGCTGAGGTGGAAATAACCCCTCACTCTGGCACTCCTTTGGCGGGGTATTCCATACGACGGGGAAGACCTTTCCGATGCGTTAGAGATAGGTTATATGCTAGGGCAGTTGTATTGGATAATGGCTACGAGAGAGCGGTTATAGTATCAGTTGATCTATTGCTCATAACCAAAAAGCTATATAATCAGATCGCGGAGAGAGTTAAGGATATCACTGGGATTGATGAGGACCACCTACTGATCGCCTCTACTCATACCCACTCTGGCCCTGGAGCTTACGATAAAACCCTCCGCTTTCTAATGGGAGAATACGACCGGCTAGTATTCAATTTCCTGGTGGAGAGGATAAGCAGGGCTATACGCTTAGCGAATGAAAATATCATGGGAGCTAAGCTGGGTCTGGGGAGAGGCTTTGAGTATGAATTAGCGGTTAATAGAGACAGGGAAATTGGTTCGATAGATCCAGAGATAGGAGTTATAAGGATAGATAATGAAGCAGGAGAGCCGATAGCGATTATGTATAATTTCTCGGTGCATCCGATCAGCGATAAGAGTTTGAGGGTCTCAGCCGATTTTCCCGGATATGCCGCCAGAGTGATCAAACAAGAGACCGGAGCTATCGCTCTCTACATAAATGGTGCTCAAGGAGATGTCAATCCCGCCCATCTGAATAAGAGAAAAGGGTTCGCGGGAGCGATCGAGATGGGACGAAAATTAGGAGAGAAAGTTGCAGACATCTCCGAGGATATAGATACCACGGATGAGGTATATCTGAAGTTCGAACGACAGGAATTGATTTTGAATCCGACTAATAATTATAGGACTTCCATCGAAGCCCTGGTGATCAATGATGCTATACTATTAGGTATTCCCGGAGAGATGTTCGTTGAACTTGGTCTGAAGATCAAAAAGGAAGTGAGGAAACTTGGCTTCCAATATCCCTGGATAGTCGGATTAGCCAATGATCATATAGGATATATATTAACTAAGTCTGCTTACAGACGACATGAATACGAGGCTTTTCTCTCCTTTTTCGGTCCTGATCTGGGAGATTTTTTTGTCTCCGAAACGATCGATTTGGCTAAGCGTTTAGAACCTGATAATACCATCTCCGCAGTAAAATAGAAAGGCTGTGATGATCTGTGACTAATAGATTATATCATCTTGATCCTTACCAGGCGGAGTTCACCGCTACGGTAAAGGATAAGAAAGTAGAAGGGGATAGAATTGAATTGATCTTAGATCAGACCTGCTTCTATCCCACCTCCGGGGGACAGCCGTTCGATACTGGGACTATCAATCATATCCCGGTAATAGATGTTTTCGAGAGGGGGGATGGAGAGATAGTTCATATCCTAAATGAGGATATAAAGACAGATACAATCGAGGGAAGAATAGATTGGGAAAGGCGTTTTGATAATATGCAACAACATTCTGGTCAACATATCCTCTCCCAATGTTTCCTCAAGATCTTCGAGGCTCAAACTACCTCCTTCCATCTGGGCGATGAGATAACTACTATAGATATAACTAAGGATGAATTGACTTGGGAGGAAGCTGAGGAGGTAGAGAAGCTAGCTAATAGTATAGTGTTAGCGGATAAACCCATAAAAACCCATCTTATAAGCGAGGAGCAAGCAGAGAACTTCAATTTAAGAAAGCCTCCCACTAAATCTCGTGAGAGATATATCAGGGTTGTGGAGGTAGAGGGATTCGATTTTTCTGCTTGTGGGGGAACTCATTGCTTATCCACAGGAGAGATCGGGTTGATAAAGATCAGGAGATGGGAGAGGAAGAAGGGGAATACCAGGGTAGAATTCTTTTGCGGGTGGAGGGCGATCAAGGATTACAATTGGAAACATCGGATGATAAGCGATCTGGCAGGATCGCTGACAGTGAAGGATAAGGAGCTTCATCTCGCGATAGAAAAATTGATAGACGAGAATAGGGATATCCGAAGAGAACTAAACGAGGTAAAGGCTAGATTGCTCGATTACGAAGCCGAGGAGTTAATCGACGAGGCAATCGAGATCGAAGAGATCAGGGTCGTGAGCGAAGTCTTTGAGGGTAGAGAGTTGGGAGAGATCAGGCAATTGGCTGGCAAGATAGCTGGTCAAGAGAAGTGCATAGCCCTGCTTGGCCTCAAAGGGGAGAAAGCCTCCCTTATCTTCGCTCGATCCGAGGATTTGGATATCAATATGAAGGAGTTAATAAAGGGAGCTTGTGTCATTATAAAGGGTAGAGGAGGCGGAAGGCCTAGCTGGGCTCAAGGCGGAGGACAGGAGGGAGATAAACTCCAAGAGGCTCTTGATTTCGCGATCGAATGTTTAACCAAAGGTAAATAAATTTACGAATATCTATTGACCTATCAGATAATTTTTGATAAAATAGATATGGTGGGTATCACTCCTGTCCTCAACAGGAGGGGAGGGATATGGTAAAAAGAGCGATTGATATAGTGATTTCTTCGCTAGGACTGATAATATTAGCACCTCTGTTTCTAGTGGTTGCTATACTTATTAAGAGAGATTCTCCGGGTCCGGTATTTTTTCGCCAGATAAGGATTGGGAGAGATGAAAAGCCATTTCTGATCTGTAAGTTCAGGACTATGGTGGAGAATGCCCCTCGCCTCGGTCCCGAACTCACTCAGAAGGATGATCCTCGAATAACTAGGGTGGGTAGGATATTGCGTCGAACTAGTATAGATGAGCTTCCTCAATTGATAAACGTCCTCAAGGGGGAGATGAGCTTAATAGGGCCTAGACCAGAAATTCCCTCCATCGTAAGGAATTATACTCCTAAGCAGAAGAAGGTCTTAAAGGTTAAGCCAGGGATGACAGGTTTATCTCAAGTGAATGGTCGAGATACTCTCTCTCTATCTAAGAAGTTAAGAATAGACTTAGAATATGTCAAGAAGCAGTCTATACTCTTAGATGTGTATATCTTATTTAAGACTTTATCCGTGATCTTCTCCTCCAAAGGAGTAAATTAGCTCTTATCTACGGAACAGAGGAATCTACCGACTTCAATTGAGCACTCCCTCCTAAAATATCGCGGTTATGATAGGTATGTAATTTAAGTAGTTTCAAAGAGGCGATATGATCGAGAAAGCATGCCTCGATAAGGCTGAAGAGATTCTGTCGGTGATCAACACGAGCAATCGAGAAGCATATAAGAGTGTGATCCCGAAGGAACACTTCAGGGAACCTGTTCTATCTCTAGAGGAGCTCTTAGAGGATTTTGAGAAGATGACGTTTTACGTCTATAAGAGCGGAAGTAGGATTGTTGGTGTCGCGGCTCTACAGATCGAAAGTGAGGGAACTGGGAGGATTCGCTTGGTTTACATACTTCCGGAACATCAAAGGAAGGGAATCGGAACTGCTTTAGTAACCTGTCTGGAACGGAAAGCTGGAGAGATAGACCTCAGAAGATTGAGGCTCCTCACCATAGGGGGTGCCAAGTGGGCAGTCAACTTCTACAAGAAGTTGGGATATAATTTGGCTGACAAGATTGAGAGGCCTTGGGGCTTTGACGTGTTTATGGAAAAAGAGTTATAGTTAACTCTCAGTGTTGGAAAGAATGGTAAGAAAGTAGCGATAATTCCAGAGATAGGGTAAAAATGGATCATAACATTTTACTGCTTTTTTCTAATTTTTAATAGTTAGTCTCAAAAAAGTTTCTGGATGTTTTATTGAGATATTCGAGATCAAATTATGCCTTGAACTCACCTTAAATCACCCTCCCCTAGCCCCTCCCTTGACGGGAGGGGAAACTAGTTTTATCAAGAGAAGGTCTTAATTACGTTCCCTCTCCCCTTGTGGGAGAGGGATAGGGTGAGGGGGTTACATCTTGAACTCACTATCGCAAAACTAAGGATAGGAAATTATCTATTTGAAACTGCTTAAATTCATATCCTCAAGGGGGTGAGAATGGATGGAGAAAGTGAAGATAGGTTTTGTGGGCTGTGGTTATATGAGTCAGTTGGTGCATCTACCTTGTTTCATCAGCTTAGATAATTGTGAGGTGGTAGCTTTAGCAGCTAGAAGAGGAGATCGGAGGGGTAAGGTGGCGAGAAAGTTCAACATTCCTAGAGAATATGCCTCTCATAAGAAGTTAGCGAAAGACGAGGATATCAAGGCGGTTGTTACTGTGCTTCCTCCGGAGATCAATCCTAGGGTGACCATTGACTTAGCCGAGGCTGGAAAGGATATGATGATCGAAAAACCTATGGCTATCTCGGTTAAAGAAGCTCAAAAGATGGTGGATGCGGCTAAGGCGAATGGTGTAAAACTGATGTTGGCTTATATGAAGAGATACGATTCGGGAGTGGAAAGAGCAAAACAGTTCATTGACGAGGTATTGAGTACCGGAGAGATGGGCGATATCCTTTACGGTGTAGGTCATTGTTTCCTGGGGGGAAACTGGACAGCAAATATCGAAAACCTCGCTAAGGTCATCAGGACTACTGAGCTTGCGGAAGAACCCGAAGATATAGACCCTGGTCCAGAGTGGTTGACTGGCAAGTTGAAGGAGAAAATGTATACACACGATAACGCCTATTATCACTTCATTCATGTTCACTCTCATAATATCAATCTTCTAAGATACTTACTAGGAGATCCTCTTGATATCAGCTATGCGGGAATGGATGGAGATGTAAACCTTGTTATACTCCGCTATGATGGCTTCCCAGTAACCTTAGAAGTAGGAGGTCCTATCTCTCACAATGGCTTTGATGAGGAGACGAAGATATACTTTAATCATGGTTGGATCAAGATAAATACCCCTCCTCCGCTCTTGAGAAACGTTCCAGCGAAAGTTGAGATATATCGCGCGGGAAATAAGCAGGAGATGAGCGAAGTCTATACTGGGTGGGATTGGTCGTTCCGAAGGCAGGCGGAACACTTTATAGATTGCGTATTAAACGATCGCGAGCCCAGATCGACAGGGGAGGATTCTCTTGGAGATATCAAAGTCGTAGAAAGCATATTCAAGAAGTATATAAACATAGAATAGGAGGAATCATAGATATGCTGGGAGTTCAAATGTTGGGAAGGGGCAAAGTTATAGTGAAGGAATTTCCCGATCCATCTCCTAAAGAAGGCGAAGTTCTAATTAAGGTTAAAGCCTCTGGTTTATGCGGAAGTGAATTGGGTGCATTTCGAGGAGCTGAAGAGCGACCTTCTAACACCGGGCATGAAGTCGCGGGAGTTGTAGTCGATGCCACCTCCTCAAGCCGATTAAAGGAAGGTGATCGAGTAGGAGTGCACGCTATTCATGGCTGTGGCAAGTGCAGATGGTGTATGGCTGGTCAATATACCTTCTGTGATAATTTGAGCGTTCCTGGAGGCACTCATGCCGAGCTGATCGCCGTTCCCGATCACGTCTGCTTGAAGCTTCCTGACGAAGCTCCCTTCGATGTCGGGGTGCTTTTGACCGGTGATGGAATAGGCCTTCCCTATCACGTAAGTCGAAAGCTGAATACTAGGGGAGGGGAAGTGGTCTGCATTATAGGAGCAGGTCCGGTGGGATTAGGAAACATAATAATGCAGAGCTTCCTAGGAACTTATGTGATCGCGGTTGACATTAATGACTATCGCTTATCCTTAGCTGAGGAGCTGGGAGCCGCCGAAACCATCAATCCCAATGCAGATGATCTTCCTAAAACAGTAGAAGAGATAACCAAAGGGGTGATGGCTGATAAGTGTATCTTGGCAGTGGGAATACAAGAGGCTATCCCGATGGCTCTGAAATGCATAGGAAAGGGTGGCTCGATAATGGTGGTTGGGGAATATAGTAAAGAAGTGCCTATCATCCCCAGCAGAGATCTAATCAGAAAAGATATCTCGTTAATGGGAGTCTGGTATTATCACTATTCAGAATATCCCCATATAATAGATTTCTATAGAAGAGGATTACCTGTGGAGAAGATGATTACCGATCATTTCCCACTTAAGGAAGCCCAAGCGGCATTCGATAAATTCGCCGCAGGAAAGGCGGGGAAGGTTATCCTTGAACCTTAGTTTTGTGAATCGGAAAGGAGGAAAGAAATGGACAAGATCATAATTTCAGAGGAGGATTATCGCGATAAAGTATATGGTTGTTGGTTGGGCAAATCCATTGGGGGAACTTTAGGTGCTCCTTATGAGGGGAAGAAGGAGCTAAATAACCTGACCTTCTATGGAAAGTTGCCCGATGGACCAGCGGAGAATGATGATCTCGATCTTCAACTGCTGTGGTTACACGCGATAGAGGGGAATGGTATTGATATAACGGCGGCTGATTTAGGAGAGGAATGGCTCTCCCATGTCAATTTCCCCTGGGATGAGTATGGTTATGGAATATTCAACTTGAGGAGGGGGTTAAAACCCCCGATCACAGGTTCTTTTAATAACTGGTTCACTGACTGCATGGGATCGCCGATACGCTCGGAGATATGGGCGGCTCTCGCTCCGGGAGACCCTCAGCTAGCGGCTACGATGGCTTATCAAGATGCGATTGTAGATCACGGGAGAGAGGGGGTATTTGGAGAGATGTTCTTCGCGGCTTTGGAGAGCGCCGCCTTCGTTATCTCCGATGTCTATCAATTGCTCGATATCGGATTAGCGATGATCCCTGAGGATTGCCGAGTAAGTAGGGCGATCAGAGATGCTATTGGATGGTATAAGGAAGGCAACGACTGGAAGAAGACGCGAGAGTTGATCTTAGAGAGATATGGACATTATAATATGACTGATGCTCCTCAAAATCTCGGCTTCATAACTCTGGGATGGCTTTATGGAGAGGGAGATTTCGGAAAATCCATATTAACTGCGGTCAACTGTGGATATGATACCGATTGCACGGGAGCGACTCTAGCCTCGATTCTTGGGATCATCCTCGGAGCCGAAAATATTCCTGCTGATTGGGTCAAGCCGATAGGGGATCGCATCAAAATGCATCATTTGATGAGCGGGATGACTCCTCCTAAGAATCTCAGCGAACTAACCGATAAAACTTGTCGTTATGGGAAGGAGGTAATAGCTAAAAAATCCGAGCAAGTTATTATCTCTGTCGAGGAAGAGACCACCAAAGAATCTCTCGAGATTTATGAACTTTTGAGGAGAGGAGATGCCACTAAGAAGCTAGCTTCTCAGAACAGGAATATCTCTATTTTGAGGACCCCCTCATTCGAGATATCGGTGGATTATGAGAGATCGCAAATGCCAATCATCACCTACGATAAAATGAGGGATATCAGAGTTACGGTAAAGAATATAAGCGATGAAAATAAGGAGGGCGAGGTAAGCATCGAAGTTCCCGAAGGATGGGAGATATTGCTTGAAGGGGCAGGAGAATTTTCTCTCTCACCGCAGGAGGAGTTTTTAGTGCCTTATAGTTTTAGAGTGCCTGAGGAGAAAGCCAAGCTTCAACCGAGCAACAAGCTAACCTTTAATGTAAGGAGCGATAGTTCAATTGAGAGCACCGAGATCGTCCTAATAGGTGAGGGGCTATGGTATATTGCCTCTCCTTTCGAGAACGATGAGGAGGGAATTGGATTCGATACCGTCTATGGTCCAGAGGAGAATCCATCTATCGAAGCTGTATTTAAATCTAAGAGCGGGGAGGAGATCAAGTTCTGGAGGCATTCCTTCCCCGAATCTCAGCTCAATATGAATCGATTCTTACCCAGAGGAAAACCAGGGGTGGTCTATGCTTTAGGATATATCTGGTCCCCTAAAAGTCGCGAGGCTAGGATAGTAGCCGCCTGTAGCGATGGGATAAAGGTCTGGATGAATGATGAGTTGATCATCAGCAAGCGAGAGGCGGGACCGGTAATGCCCGCGACTCATCGTCCAGTGAAAGGGACCTTTGCCGATGTGAGTCTAAAAGAGGGATGGAATAAATTCCTACTGAAAGTAGCCCGATACTCAGATTCAGTTGAGACTCACTTCTTAATCGCGGGCGAGGATAAGCAACATATCCCCGATCTGGTCAATACTTATCCGCCAGATGAGGTTTAGTAGGGGATTCAAGTATAATCACCCTCACCCTATCCCTCTCCCCTTGTCTGTTAGCCTGATATTTTACATATTTAACCCGCTTTTGTAGTTTGGTTTTATTTCAAGGGGAGAGGTGAGTTCATGCCTCCGTTTCACATATTGACCGAGACGGTGAGTCCTGAGAGGGAAGAAATTTTTGATATCAGGGGCAACCTTTTTCCATCCCTCCTCTATATCCGAGAGCCTGATATTGTCCTTGCCGATCTCATAAAGTATCCCTATTTCGGCTTTCTTTCCCTCCACTTCAACTAACTTCACCTCCAGAATATAGGGACGAATATCTATGATCTTCACCCTCCTCTTAGTTCTGTGTTCAACTTCTATACTATCGGATGCCAATAGAATATTTATCCACTCTTTGAACTCCTCCCGGATAGGAGGGTTATCGCCTTGCCACTCCAATCTCTGTGAATATTCCATAGCCTCGATCTCAGCGGAGAGCGATTTTACTTTTTTCGGTATTTCCTTAACGGCAACGATCTGCAATCCCAAAGGAAGCTGTCTCGCCAAGGCGGTCTCGAACTCGAGAGGCGTCATCCTTCCCTCCACTTCAAAATCGGCAAATTCCGCCTCACTTGTGAAGCCCAAAGCTAAAGCAGGACCAAAGGCTATCTTAGGATGGGGATGAAATCCCTGAGAGAAGGCGATCGGGATATTCGCTCTCCTTATTGCTCTCTCCATTGTCCTTATGAGATCGAGATGAGAGATGAATCTTATCTCGCCCAGCTTTTTATATTGGACTCTGAGTTTGGAGGTCATATCCTTCTCTCTTCTCGTTGGTTTTGGTTGTCCTGACTTCATAACTCATTCTGAGGATTCCTCTTTAGGAGTTCCCCTTAAAGTCACTATATATCTATCGAAGAGCTTATCAGCATTTCTAACTAATTCTAATAGTTCAGTTCTCGCTTTAGTTACGGAGATCATCTTCTCAGCCATCTTTATCACCTCTAAATGCTAATTATAGTGTCCATAGCTATTATAACCTACTTGCCTCGCGTCTGTCAAATTTAACCTGAAGTTAATTCTTTGGCAATCTTGCGATTTATGTAATCTATTGCCATCTCCCTTATCCTTCAAGTATTTCCTGAAGTGACTCGTCTCCATAATATACAAACTCCCCAGCTAAGCGGAAGTTTCTAACT
>CAZSTA010000044.1:0-20954 GCA_964609495.1 uncultured bacterium
TAACTTCGGTAGATAGCTCACTTATTCAGTGAGTATTCATATATCCTAAATTAAGGGTAAGAAAGGGGAACAAAACAACTGATGAAGAATGGTAAACTACAGGTAGGTATCATAGGCAGTGGAGATATAGCTGAGTTAGCCCATATTCCAGGTTATAAGGCTCTGGATAACGTGGAGATAGTAGCAGTATGTGATATAAGAGAGGAGAGGGTGAAGGAGATAGCGACTAAGTTCGACATCCCTAAAACCTTCACTAGTTATGAAGAGATGTTGAAGATGGAGGAGATCGATCTCGTAAGCGTCTGCACTCCTAACAATATGCATAAGCCTCCAACAGTCGCCGCTCTTAAGGCTGGAAAGCATGTATTGTGTGAGAAGCCGATGGCGTTGAATTATCAGGAAGGGCTCGAGATGATCGAGGCGGCTAAATCCGCTGGTAAGAGGCTGATGGTGGGCTTCAATAATCGCTATCGTCCCGAGGCTCAGGCGATTAAACGCTACGCCGAGGCGGGAAGATTAGGTGAGATGTATTACGCTCGTTCCCAAGCCCTTCGCAGACGGGGAATTCCTAGCTGGGGCAACTTCATCGAGAAGAAAATAGCAGGAGGAGGTCCCTTGATCGATATAGGAGTTCATATCCTTGACCTCACCCTCTATATAATGGGGCATTCTGAACCAACTGCGGTATCGGGAATAACCTATACTAAGTTCGGCAACCGCAGAGGTGTGCTCGGCTTGCTGGGACAGTGGGATGTCGATAGATTCTCAGTGGAGGATTTCGCTATTGGTTTAGTCAGATTCAAAAATGGAGCAACTCTACTTCTAGAATCGAGCTTCTGCGCAAATATCAAGGAGGACGTTTTCAACTTCACGATCTTCGGAACTGAGGGCGGATGTCAATTGAATCCTCCTATGATCTTCGGAGAAGAGTGCGGATCGCTCGTCAATATAGAGCCAGCTCACCTAGTAGGTTACCTAAGAGGTAAGGAAAAAACACATTCTAAGGAGATAAGGCTCTTTGTGGAGGCTATATTAAACGATACTCCGACCCCGATTCCAGCGGAAGAGGCTCTGATCGTTACCCAGATATTAGATGGCATATATAGATCGGCGGAGAAAGGGCGAGAGATCGCCCTTGAAGAAGCGCTAGTTTAAGTAATAGCTATCCCGGGATTAAGCGTATTAAAGCGGTCGGGTTGTTGTCCGACCGCTTGCCGTTTATTAGAGCTAGAAATATAATCTTTATATCTCTTCCTGATATCACAAAATTTTTAGTGTTGGAAGGAAATATTTTTAAGTTCGCTCATAGTGAGGTTTTTATTCTTTCAGATCATTACATTTAGCAGGAGAGATAGTTCTAAGAGTTAGCTATAATTTGAGAGAATAATTCTTAATTCTAAAACCTACTTATGATATATTATAAATAAATTATAACTACTCAAGGGATGATAAATTATGAGTGATGCTTGGGCAACTTAAGCAAGGGAGAGCAGAAATCGGGAAAACTATCTAAGCAAGATGAGAGTAATAAGCTATGGGGCCTTTGAGATTATCAAAAATGAGCTTGAGCAGATAAAATCAAGACAAGTTCAAGTATCAAATATCACTGAAGAATTAAGAATTGATAAAATATAAGATAGCTTATGAGAAGATCAAAGTCCAATTTACAGAGATCCAACTCCTTTTACTTTATCTTTAGAATTATCGCCACTTCCTTATCATTCTTTCCAACACAAAATTTTATCTGGTTTGCTGTCGCCCTCACCTAGCTTAGATCGTAGGCCTTAATCTTACGTTGGAGGGTTCTCAGACCGATTTCCAATACTTCAGCAGTCTTCGTCCTATTACCGCCTAAGCACTCTAGGGTTCTCTTAATTATCTCCCTTTCAGCCTCCTTCATCGTTATCCCTGTTGGCAGAGCGATATGTTTTATATTGGCTCCACTCTCCTTCAATTTTAAGGTATCAACATCTATCCCTAATATCCTTGCCGCTTTACCTCTATCCCCCTCAACATTTCCCAGGGTTCTCTTAATTATCTCCCTTTCCGCCTCCTTCATCGTTATCCCTATCGGTAGCTCTATCCGTTTTGGTGCAGCTTCGCTTTCTCTTATATTAACAGGTATATCATCAGCAGTAATTATATCCTTAATAGCCATAACTACAATACCTTCTATGCAGTTCTTCAACTCCCTAACATTTCCTGGCCAGTTATAGCGCATTAGTATATCAAGCGCTTCTTTAGTTATTCCCGTTATGTTTTTGTTATTTTCCTTATTGAACTCCTTAATAAAAGCGTTGATGAAGAGAGGAATATCCTCTTTTCTCTCCCTAAGGGGAGGGAGATCGATAGTAATTACCTTTAGCCGATAGTATAGATCCTCACGGAAAGTTTTGTTAGCGATAGCTTCTTCCAAATCTGTATTGGTGGCGGAAATTAAACGCACATCAACCTTAATGGGTTTATTCCCCCCGACTCTCTCGAACTCCCTAGTTTCTAAAACCCTC
This sequence comes from uncultured bacterium, assembly GCA_964609495.1. GTDB lineage: Bacteria > CAZSTA01 > CAZSTA01 > CAZSTA01 > CAZSTA01 > CAZSTA01. The sequence continues at coordinate 2,508 of CAZSTA010000044.1, forward strand.
AGGAGCTTGACCTGTATCGCTGGACTTATCTCTCCTATTTCATCCAGGAACAAGGTCCCTTTATCTGCCAACTCAAACTTTCCTATCCTTCTCCCCACCGCGCCAGTGAAGGCTCCTCTCTCATGTCCGAATAATTCACTTTCTAACACCCCCTCGGCTAAAGCCGCGCAGGAGAGAGTAACGAAGGGCTTATCCTTACGAGGACTATTTTGATGTATCGCCCGAGCGATAAGATCCTTACCAGTTCCGCTCTCTCCTTGAATCAGTATTGTAGCTCTGGTAGGCGCAATCTGAGCGATCTTATGATAGATACGGCGCATATCCTCCGTATTACCGATTAGATTCTCGAAGCCATACTTCTTATCTAACCTCTTACGTAGTTCTTCGTTCTCCAGAGCTAATCGTTGCTTCTCTAATCCCTTCTCCAGGAGGGCACGTAGCTCATCTATATTAATCGGCTTGTTGAGATAGTCATAGGCTCCGCTCTTCATAGCCTCAACTGCAGTCTCTATACTTCCGTAGCCAGTGATCATAATAGCTACTATCTCCGGATCCCTTTCTCGAGACGCCTTTAGTATCTCCATTCCGTCTATATCGGGCATCCTGAGATCGACTACTATTGCGTTTATCCCATCCTCCATTAATAACTCTATAGCCTCTCTCCCTTTATCAATGGCGATCACTTCATAGCCACTTCTTCGCAGAGTTTTGGCTACTGCCTCTCGGCTTCCTCTATCATCATCTACTACGAGTACCTTCTTCTGTTGTAACATCTGTTCCCCTCTTTTTTATCTCGAGCGGTAACTTCATAGAGAAGATGGCGCCCTTCCCATTCAAACTACTAACTTCGATAGTCCCCTTATGCTCTTTTACAATACGTTGAGTTATGGATAATCCTAATCCAGTTCCGTCCTCCTTAGTCGAAAAGAAAAGATCAAATATATTATCTCTTATATCCCCAGGGATCCCCGGGCCAGCATCACAAACCTCAATCTGAACTTGTCCATCCAAGAGGCGAGTGCGGACCTTCAATTTCCCTCCCTCAGCCATAGCTTGATTGGCGTTTAGAATGAGATTGAATAGGGCTTGTTTGAATAGTTTTTTATCTAATTTCAAAGGAGGAAGATCGCTTTGAAACTCCCTTTCTATGATTATACCTTGTCTTTCGGTCTCTGGTCCAATAAACCTTAGAACCTCATCGACAACCGAGTTTATATCTTCCTCCTCCAACTGAAGTTCGGGAGGTTTAGCGAAGCGCAGAAACTCGGTTAATATCTCCTCTAGCCGAATTATCTCATTCTTGACATCCCTTATTAACTCTAGAGCTTCCTCTCTATTCACTTCTGGACGCTGTAAATCCTCTTCGAGTAACTGAACGTTTATATTCAAAGCATTTAGGGGATTTCTTATCTCGTGAGCTAATCCACTAGCTAAGGTCCCTATATATGTCAATCTATCCATATCACCAGTTATATCTTCCATATTCGTTTTTGTGAATAAAACCTCCTCCAGAACGAATTTATCTCGTCATTCCCTCGCCACTTTCGATTCTCAGCCTTGAAGATCAGGCCGACCCTAATAGATAATAACAAAGATAAAGCTATTTGTCAAGTTACTTTCTATCAATCTTAAGGGATTACCCTCTGCTTCCCTCTTCCCTGAGGGTGTAAAGGAAACTTTTGGACCTTGAGTTTTGTTACCGGCAAAAGTTTCCTTTATTTAAGTAGTTTCAAGGAAATAAGTCCCTATTCTTAGTTTTTCGATTGTCGGTTCAAGATATAAATCCCCCTCACCCTATCCCTCTCCCGCAAGGGGAGAGGGGACATAATTGAGAAGTTTCCTCAATCTTTATTTCCTCCTTGATGAGAAGGTGATTTAAACAATTATCCCTGAAACCTCCTTGAATCTATTTAATCTTTAACTAGACATAGCCACAATATTAGTGTATAATATAACTGAAGTGATACTTTAGAGTAAAAGGAGACTTAGCTTATGGTTCAGGGGAAATTAGGTTTGTGCCTTATCGGTTGTGGTCGAGTATCGAAATCTCATCTACCTGCTATAAGAGAACTAGGCGATATGATCGATTTAGTAGCAGTGGTGAGCCGAACGGAGGAGCATGCTAAAAGTGCGGCTCAAGAATTCGGAGCGAAACGTTACTATACCTCTATAGATAAAGCTCTGGATGATCCAGAAGTTCAGGCGGTTGATATATGCCTTCCTCACGATATGCATCACTCCGTCTCAGTTCAATCAGCTAGAAAGGGCAAGCATATACTGGTTGAGAAGCCCATGGCTAATACCCTTGCCGAGGCGGATGAGATGATCGCATCTGCGAAGAAAAACGGAGTTATCCTTATGGTAGGACAGAGCCGACGCTTCTTTGACGCAGTCTTAGAGTCTAAGAGATTAATAGCTGAGGGAAAGATCGGGAGGCTGTTACATAGCAATGTCTTTATGTTGGGCTACATGGATAAACCTCCTACCCCTTGGTGGTCCTCTGCTGAAAAAGCTGGGGGATTAATATTACCTCTGTGGGGAAGTCATATCTTGGATTATATCCTTTGGATATCTCCCGCTGAGCCAGTCAGGGTCTATGCTGAGGCATATTCTGATAATCCTAACTGGGAAGGGGAAGACGAGATGGCGATCATCTTAGGATTCGCTGATGGCACTATAGCGAGCGTGCAGATGTCATGGAACGCTAGGATGACACCACCTAAGGGAACTCCTAAGCCAGAGGGAGGAATATGGAGCACTAAGGATAACGCCTACGAGCGATATATAATAGGTAGTGAGGGAACGATACATATGATCGACGAGACTGAGTTGATCCTCAATGGAGAGGTGCTTAAAAGTGGTCCACAGAAGCCCGGTAACTTCTTCCTTGAGATAAAGGAATTCGCAAGCGCTATAGGGGAAGAGAGAGTCCCAATAGCCTCGGGGCAAGAGGTCCGAAAGGTTATGAGGGTTATGGATGCCTGCAAGGAGGCGATTAAGGAGAGAAGAGTAATCTACCTTGATAGTTAGTATAATTTTCTAATTTCCAAAGGGATGGAGGGGATATTTTTCGATGAAATATAGCATTTTTTCGAAGATTATGGCTGAATATACTATAGAGGAAACAGCGAAAAAGTTAAAAGAGATGGGCTATGATGGTGTTGAATGGCGGATTCATGAGGAATGCCACGTCAAATTAGAAGAAGTTGAGGAGAAATCTGCGTATCTAAAGGAGGTAACAGAAGATCACCGTTTGGAGATAGTAACTCTCGGAAGTTATGTTCAAGTATTCGATTTGGAGAATGCGAAGAGGCTGTTTCGAGCCGCAGTCCGCATGGGTTGCCCTCGGGTGAGGCTCTGGCCTGCCTATTACGATGGCACTCAGAATTATTATGATCTGTTAAACAAAACAAGGGATGCTATGAGTGAGCTGGGGCTTTATGCTCAGGATAACAATATCCAAGTGATATTGGAGATTCATAAGGGGACGATAATGCCTAGTGCTAGCGCTGCTAGGCGTCTAATGGAAGGATTCGATCCTAAGCGCTTTGGTATAATATTCGATCCGGGCAATATGATCGCGGAGGGGATGGAAAACTGGAAGATGGGTTTGGAAATATTAGGTGAATACTTCGCTTATGTGCATTTCAAAAATGCTGGTTGGTTTAGGAAGATGATGTCAGTTGGAGAGGAGAGGACTTGGAGTTGCAATTGGCTTCCTCTGGATAGGGGTATGGTGGATTGGGCAGAGGTTATGAGCTATCTTAAAAATATCGGCTTCGACGGATATTTATCGAACGAAAATTTCACCGATGTTTCCATGGATGAAAAGTTAGCTGGAGATATTAGATATTTGAGGGAACTTGAACAAAGAGCGTAAACTTGAGCTTAATATGAATATGAATTCATTGTTTCTCCATTTTTTATTCTCCTATCCTTATGGTAGGATCTAGGTAGGCATATAGGATATCCACTCCTAGATTGACTAAGGAGAACAGAGCGGTGATGAAGAGCGCTGTCCCTTGAATCATCGGATAATCCCTCTGCAAAGCGGCATCTAAAGCTAATCTTCCTATTCCTGGTAGGGAGAAGACCATCTCTATTATCACTGCCCCGCCGAGTAGATAGCCAGCCTGAAGTCCTATGATAGTAATCACGTTGATCGAAGCATTCCTCAAGGCATGGTGACGAATCACATCTAACTCTTTCACTCCTTTAGCCCTGGCAGTTCGGATATAATCCTGCTCTAATACCTCCCTTAGGGAAGAGCGAATCATCCTCATCACCACCGCCGCCATTGCTATTCCCAAGGAGAGGGCGGGAAGAATCATAGAACGTATATTGCTTACTGGATCCACCCATAACCTTCTAAAGCTGGCTGTGTATAGCCAAGGGAGATAAAAAGAGGCAAATAGGATCAGGAGAGTCCCTAACCAGAAGTCGGGGATCGATAGACCGATCAGAGCTAAGGTATTCAGAATATAATCGGAGGTTGTATTCTCCTTAACTGCGCTGATTATACCAGTAGGAAGGGAGATAAGCAGGGAGAAGAAGAGGGCAAAGATGGTAAGCTCTAAGGTCACTGGCAGTCTGGTGAGAATTTCCCCAGCGACCGAATTACCAGTGCGTAGAGAGCGACCAAGCTCGCCCCGAAGAACTCCTCCGAGCCAGCTCAAATATTGTAGGGGCAAGGGCTGATCTAATCCAAATACTCGACGTAGCTCCGCCACTCGCTCTGGCGAGGCTTCAGTGCCTAGCATCACCTCTACCACGTCTCCAGGGACTAAGCGAGCGGCAAGAAATACCACCAGCGAAGCCCCCAATAAGACTAATAGAGTGGATAATAACCTATTGATTATATAACGAAACACTTATCCTTCCTAAAATCGAACTTCACTTATCTAACCAAGTCTCCCTGAAGTATATCTTAGAGAGTATTGGATTGAGCTTGAAGCCCTTGACATAGGGCTGTTTAGCATAGCCCGCGGTATAGGAGTAGGTATAGATAACTGGGGATAATTCGGCTATACGGTGCTGTAACTTATCGTATATCTCCTTACGCGCGTTATGTCCCATAGTAGTTCGACCCTCCTCCAGGAGGCTATCGACCATCTCATCGCTGAAACCAGCTAAGTTCGAAGCTCCTCCGGTGATGAGGAAGTTGATGAAGTAGGCATCGGGATCACTGGTATATCCAGGGAAGGTCAGGTAGTTGATATCAAAATCCCTCTGGACAATATCACTGATGAAAGTTCCCCATTCGAGAGGGATTATCTCTATTTCAATCCCTAAGGGCTTCAACTGAGCTTGAATCGTCTGGGCGGCTGGCAGATAATCAGCGTAAGCGGTTGAGGTCTTGAAGGTTGCTTTGAAACCATCAGGATATCCTGCTTCCTCCAATAAAGCTTCGGCTTTCTCATAATTTTGTCCCTCATAGCCAGGGAGATCTGCCATATCGACTGCCCAATCTCCTAAAGCTTTGGGGAGGATACCAGTCGGAGTCCCATATTCTAGGAGAGCTATATCAACTAGCTCCTGCCGATCTATCGCATAAGCGATAGCTAGACGAATTTTGGGATTATCGAAGGGAGGACGCGAACAGTTGAACCATATCCATCCCCAAGTTAGAGAGGGCATCGTTACAAGCTCTATATCCTTGACCCTTTCCATAATCTGGATATCGCCCATAATAGAGGTATAGTCTATCTGTTTTGTTCTCATAGCCGCCGCTCTGGAATTAGCCTCCGGGATTATCTGAAAGCGAAGGGCATCTAGATAAGGCAAGCTCTTATCATAATAATCGGGATTCTTCTCCAAAAGGGTATGATCACCTACCACCCTCTCTTTGAGCTTAAAAGGTCCGGTTCCTATCGCTACCCTTTGGAGATTGCTATGTTCCTCAACCACCTTTTGGGAGACTATCGCCGTCCAAGGATCTGCTAGATAGGCGAGGAAGGGTGCGAAAGGCTTATCGAAATGAAACTTTACCGTCCATTTGTCTGGAGTCTCTATTGAGGTTATAGGGCTGAAGTAATAGCTTCGGATCGAACCAGTCTTAGGATCGACTATTCTCTCCATCGAGAACTTCACATCCTCAGAGGTTAGTTCCTGACCATTATGAAATTTTACTCCTTTCCTCAAATGGAAGGTGTAAGTTAGACTATCATCCGATATCTCCCAAGATTCGGCTAGATCAGGCACTACGTTTAGCTTATCATCGTAGCGCACTAAACCGCTGTAGATATGCTCGATTATCATCTGAGAGGCATAGACCGTCTCTATGTGAGGGTCCAACCCGATCGCATCAACTGACTCAGCTACCCTCAATATCCCTCCATATTTAGGGGTATCCTCTGCTAGCCCAGTTCCACACATCATAATAGCTAATATAACCGGGGAAACTAATAGACCGATCTTTTTCCACTTCGACATAATTCCCATCTCCTCCTCAATTTTACGCTTTGGATGTTAAGAAGATCTTTATTTTTCGACTAACTCGGAAGGTTACTCCTCCAATAACTCTTTTATTACATTCTTTGCCCTCTCGATTAACTCATCATTGCTGGACAGAGATATGAACCTCTCCAGATCTGTTATGGCTTCTCCTATTCGATTCAACTCCTTGTTCGCCTGACCTCGGTTATAATATGACATACTATACATAGGATCTACCTCAATAGCCTTGGTATAATCGGCTATCGCCTCCTCATATTCCTCCTGCCTATAGTAGATAATCCCCCGCTGGTTATAAGCTAAGGAAGAATCGGGGTCTAATTCGATAGCCTTGGTATAATCAGTTATCGCCTCCTCATAACGCTTGAGGTAACGATAGACTAAACCTCGGTTAAGATAGGCTATCGTATAATCTGGTTTAAGCTCAGTAGCTTTAGTATAATCGGCTATCGCCTCCTCATAACGCTTGAGGTAACGGTAGGATAGACCTCGGTTATTATAAGCTATTGGATAATTTGGATCAAGCTCTAAGGTCTTGGTAAAATCAGCGATAGCCGAATCATAATTGCCCTGCATATTATAGGCTAGTCCTCGTTCGTTATATACTACAGCGTATCCCGGATCTAATTCCAAGGCTTTAGTGAAATCCGCTATAGCTTGTTCATACCCTCCCTGCTTACGATAAGCCATGCCTCTATATACATAAGCATTGGTGAAGTTGGGGTCTATATCAAGAGCTTGAGTGAAATCTATTATAGCTTGATTATAATCTCCTCTATCGAAGTTGACTGCCCCTCTGCTATAGTAAGTTTGAGCAGTCTCATCGGCAGTGGGTTGAGATATCACAAAAGAGGATAGGATAAGGGGATGAGGACTATAGCTATGAGCAGGCACAGTTAGTAAGCTGAAGATCAGCATCAAAAGTCCAAAGAGTTTTGAATTCATCATCGACTTCCTCCTTCAAATTGACAAATCTTTTAGCTCCTGCAATTTATTATTGTATTGGATTATGAGCGCGTTGTCAAGTATTTAACAGAAAAATTTATGCGAATTTCTCGATCTTTATAATATTGACAAAAGTCTGATAGAGTGTTATAATCTCTTTAAATACATTATTAGTAACGACCTATTAACTCTCCTTTCAGGAGGCTCATAGATGGATCATAACTTAAAGGAAGTTGACTTGAGATGGCATATAAAACTAGGTGTGGAGAGCATATTAGGGACTTTAGATCGCCGAAGGGAAGGACTTCCGTTCTTCTCATATAAACTCGTTGAGCCACCTATCTGTGCTAAGCATGGGGCTTTTGACTCACCTCATGTGGTGGGACGTTATCTGGATGTGTTATCATTAGGCGATAGGATCATTGACTTACCTGATGATCAAGAGGCTTATGATATGCTGACCAATCTGCTTCATCGCAGTATGAACACTGATGACGGTCTTGCTTGGAATGAACCCACAAAACGTCAACAGCATGGCGCAGTAACTCACAATCAGAGGGAAGCTTTGCTGGGGCTCGTAGCGTTGATCAGGTGGAGAGGTTGTGAAAAGTCAAAAGCTCTCGCCAGACGACTCTGTCGGGGTATTGAGAGGGAAACTCGGGCTACCGGATGTTATCCAGGCTTTTGTCTCGACGAAGATAGTTGGACAGGTGAACGAACTCCCGGAGAGCGTCTCCCCGAGGATTGCGGACGGCTCATAGGTGCTTTAGTCAAGTATTACAGGCTTTCATCCGATCCCGCGGCGCTCGATCTTGCCAAAAGATTTGCTGATGGAGTCTTGAAATTCTCCTTCGATACCGATGGCCGATTTAAAGAATCAGCCGGAGGACATACTCACTCCATCACTGGAACTATTACCTCTCTCGTTGACTTTGGAATCCTGATCAACAACCGCCACTATATTGAGGCGGCTCGTCGGGCGTATGATGTCGGCTTGCCTCCCTATCGAAGTAGCTATGGCTGGGTCAAGGAGAACCGCTTTAACGATTCGGATCTGGGAGAGGCAAACAATACCGCTGACGTCATCGAATCAGCTATACTGCTAGGCAAAGCGGGATATCCTTCCTACTATGAGGATGCAGAACGGATGTTGCGAAATCATCTGCTTGCCTCTCAGTTAATAGATACCCATTGGCTTCATGAGACTCCCGGTATGGCGGATACCGAGGAGGAGATTTACTCAGATGTTATTAGACGGGCTAGGGGAGGTTTTATCTTCTCTGAGCCTAATAACTTCACGGATTTCAATTCGGATCTCACTGGAGGTGCAACTCAAGGTCTTTGTGAGGCTTGGGAGGCTATCATATCACGGGGTGAAGTGGGAGTTAGGGTGAATCTTTTGTTCAGTAAGAAGAGCGATATCCTGAGTATCAGAAGTCATATCCCTGAGCAGGGGAAAGTTGAAATAGAGATGTTTGGGTCAACAAACTTATTTGTGAGGATCCCGTCTTGGGTTAAATCCGAAGATATATCCCTCTCCGTAGATGGAGAAGCGACTTCCATATCCACTTATACCCCTTATATCTGCGTGCCAAATTTAGAACGGGGAGCGAAGGTGGAAATCGAATTTCCGCAGAGGAAAACGGTTATCTCCGAGGAGATAAACCACAAGATTTATCAGGTGAAGTGGCTAGGGGATACGGTTGTATCCATCTCTCCAGAGGGGAAAGTAAGATCGCTCTATAAAAGAAGAGGGAATAATTAGAATCACCACGAAGTATCAGATAATATGAACGTTTATACTACTTGACAAGGCAAACTATTTCTGCAATAATTATGATGTCTCCTCTATATGCAGTTAATTGAGTGATGATAAGATGAGGATAAAAGAGAAGGTTATAATCTCCAGAGATGATGATATCTATGAATCATTTCCCGATGTGCTTTTGACAAGATCGGGAAAGTTGATCTGTGTTTATAGAGAAGCTGAGTTCCATGTTCCCCTTCCTCCCGATTCTAAGATCGTCCTTATCAATAGCGATGATGGAGGACGAACTTGGCATAATAAACGTTACTTTTATTCCTTCCCCACTGATCCTCAATATGATTGGTGGAATTGTCCTCGCCTGATGCAACTCACCGATGGTCGGATAGTGTTTATCTGCGATATCATATCTGGGCCTAAATCGAGAGAGTATAAAGAAGAGGTCGGGGAAATCTATCTCTCCTTCAGCGAAGATGATGGTAACACCTGGTTAGAATTGATGAATACCAATTGTTATGGCATCGTTCCCGATAGAATCTTGGAGCTGTCACCCGACCTTATGCTTATGGGAAGTCATTTCAAAAATAGGAAGACCGGAAAGCTCCAGCAGGTTCTATATCGCTCCTATGATGGAGGTAAAACTTGGGGTGATATGGTAGTTATCGCCTCCGATGGGATTCACGATTTTTGTGAGGGAAGTATCATCAGATTAGGGAATGGCACTTTAGCCTGCTATATGAGGGAGAACTCGATGATTAAGTATCCCTCTTTTGTATCCTTCTCCTATGATAATGGGAAAAGTTGGAGCGAAGCTCAGGAAATCCCGATAATTGGACATCGCCCTGTCGCTGGTCAACTTCCAGATGGAGATATTCTTATCACTTATAGGAATACAGGAGGTATGCTTGGCACCTACGTTTGGAAGGGAGAAACTCAGGAGAGAGGATATCAAGTCAATGCTATAAGGTTGAACGATGTGGGAACTGAATTAACCCCGGAGGGATTAAAGATAGATAATAGATCTGGGGAAAGCTTTACCGAATATTTCCTCCATCCCTTAGAGAGCTTGGAAAGTGAGATAGCTTTCTCCGCTCGCCTCAAATGTTCGTCCAATGAATGTAATGGGTGTGCTATAAGGGCGGGATTCGTTCTTCGCATATACCCAGATGGAGTAACGCTAAATTGGATCTCAAAGCAAGATGTTGCCTCCTTCTTAATCGAGTATCACCTAGATGGCGATAAGTTTCATAATTATGAGCTTACTTCTCAAGGGAATAGAGTTAAGTTAGAAGTTGATGGGGAGACAGTGATAGATAGGACTTTCGAGTGCGAGAGAGGAAAAAACTCCCGGATAGTTTCCTTTGGTAATTTGAAGGTGGATGAACCCAGTCGCAAAAATTATGATCTCGATAATGGTGGCTTGAGTTATTGGCAGAGAGTCGAAGTTAAGGTCAACAACAAGCTTGAACCCGATCTCGAATATTTCTGGAGCGCTGAGGAGGGGATAATGCCCGATGATTACGAGCAAAAGAGGATATTCCAGATAGATGACGAAGCCTCGGGACATTGGTGGGATACTGGATACTCTGGTTGGGTCAGATTGGACGATGGTGATATATTCTGTGTCTATTACAAGAGAGGTGAGGCCAGGAAACCTTATATAGTTGGAGCCAGATTAGAAGTTTTCGATTAATCTAAAAGGAGGATGGATATGGGTAATCGCGTTGTTTCAAACTTTCTGATATCTCTAATATTAGCGGTCTTAGCTTTTCTCTCCTTCTTTACTCCCTGGATAGCTTTAGACAGACAGGGACTAGATGTGGTGAAGGAGAATTTAAAATTAGCTGGTCAGGCCAATATATCAACTTCCCTAGATAAGATGCTAAATACATTTCGTAGCTTAAGCGGTTGGAAATTGATGACGGCGAAGTATCTACCAAGTGGCTTCCTTCGTTTTTGGCTCACTATAGCTTTTATCACCACTATAGTCGTCCTATTTCTGAGCATCGTCAATGTCTTTCCTTTTCCCGAAGCTTCCTTTAAAAGATGGATACCTCCTATACAATCGGCTATAACGTTGATAGCTTTCCTCTCCTTGGCTCTCAACGTGTATAATATGGAGAAGCTAGGGGTAAGGTTTGGAATAGGGTATCTGATCAGAGCTGTCACCAGGCTCCAATGGGGCATTCTACTTGCCTTGATCATCTTCTTAACGATGATAATATGGTCGCTTCTTAGCTGGTATTACAGGGCCTTAGGTGAGAAGGAAGTCGCGCCTACTCCTGTGGCGGGCTTTCCAGCTACTACTCCTTCGAGTACACCCGACAAGAGCAGTTAAGACGATTTTAGAAAATTGGTTATTCTTAGTTTTTCGCTAGTGAGTTCGAGACATAATTCCCCCTCACCCTATCCCTCTCCCACGAGGGGAGAGGGGCGATTCCTTTTATATCCCCCTCCCTTGACGGGAGGGGGATAGGGGGAGGGTGGTTTATATGAGTTCAAGGTCTAATCTGATCTCGAACATCTCAGACAAAATAGTCAAAAACTTCTTTGAAACTACTTAATCTATCCTCAGTACAAGTTCACATGCTTGGGAAATTGAGAATAGCTATTGACATTAAAGCTATATTATGTTACTATATTACTGATCGGTATATAATTTTATCTTCACTTCAAATTGACTAGAGGTGAACAGTGTAATGAGGAAAGTTGCCTTATCCGTATTGATAATAAGCCTGATTTTTGTATCTGCAAATGGATGTCAGAAGGGAGGCTTCTTCGATCTTAAGGAGTATGGAGATGTGGAAGGAACGATTAAGGGAGAGACTCTAGGAGGAGGAGTTATGCCTCTGGAAGGAGCAAAGGTAACTGTGGGTCCTAAAACAGAGCGAACCGGGGTGAGCGGTTTCTTTAGTATAAATTTTCTGGAGATACCTCCTCAAAAATCCTCTAAACGTTTTACTATTACAGTATCCTCTCAGGATTATGTGACTTATCGAGGACAGGTAAACGTTCCAGCGGACGACACCGCTTATGTCGAGATTACTTTGGGGTTGGGATATGGGATATTAACCGGGAAAGTGGTGGTTATCCGCTTGGATGGGACTTCGACTCCTATAGATGAAGCCTTAATAAAGGTTGGCGATCAGGAGACGAGATCTGATTCTGAGGGAAACTTCAATTTAACTATCTACTCCGAGCAATCACCTCTTAAAACGAAAGTAAATGTCAGTGTTTCTGATAATTATCAACCGTTGGAGAAGCAAATAGAGGTAGAGATGGGGGAGACGAACGATCTGGGAACGATAGTAATTTTTCCTACCCCGGAGAGGATCAAGGAGGAGTACGGAGAGCCAGATCGAGTAACAACAGAGAGCACAACAGGAGGGATAAAGGAGACTTGGGAGTGGACAAAGACCTATGAAATAGATGATAGAGAGGTAACATTTACATTTTTAGAGGTAGTACTTCTGAATGGAAATATCATAGAGTTTACGTTCAGCCCCACCCCTTTATAAAAAGGAAAGATCAGATTGGCTGATTATCCTCAAGAATTGGGTGCGAAATTAATAATAATAAATGAAAAGATGGGAGAGAGCGAAGAATTTGATCTTATCTGGAAGAGTGTAACCTTAGGAAGCGATCAAAGAAATGATATAGTGATCACTAGTAATTCGGTCTCTCGACATCATGCTCGCATCGCTTTTAAAGATGGAGAGTTCGTTATCTATGCTCTGAAGAAATCCAGAGGGCTCTTTTTGGATGGGCAACGTTTTAGTAAGAAGATATTAAAGGATGGAGATATCATATCTCTAGGGAATAGTGAGATCAAGCTCAAATACTATGAGAATTCTCATATAGAATCCCCCTCTGATACAGAGGAAGGAACATCTGAGCGAATAGCAGGCTTTCCCCAAAAGCTGACTCTTCGAAATGCTCCTCATCTTATCGCTCATCAGCAACCGGCTTCATATATAGCGGAGGCTTTTCGTTCTCTACGAACAAATTTGATCCTATCCAAAGCCGATCCCTCTCAAAACACCTTTTTGATAACCAGCGCCGATCCATCTGCGGGTAAATCTACCATAGTCTCTAACTTAGGTATAGTTTTAGCCAGGACTGGAAAGCAGGTCATAATAGTGGATAGCGATATGCGTAGGCCGGTTTTGCATAGGGCGTTTAATATCCCTAGAAGACCAGGCTTAACGAATGTGCTGGCGGAGGATTTTCCCTTAGACGAGGTGTTAAAGAAGACTGGGATAAAGGATCTCCACTTTCTGCCCAGTGGCTCTAAATCCCCTAACCCCTCAGAACTATTACAATCAGATCGGATGAAATCTTTGATCGAGCAATTGAGGGAGAGAGCAGATTTCATCCTCTTCGACTCTCCACCTATTCTGTCGATATCGGATGCCTTGATCTTATCGGTAGAGGTGGATGGAGTAATACTCGTATTGGATGTGGAGAGAGTTCCTCGTGATATGGCCCAACATGTGGAGAAGTCCCTAAAAGATGCTGGCGCTAAGATTCTAGGGGTGGTTTTAAATAAGGTAATACCCACTAGGAGTTCAGGATATTACTATTATTATCATAGATATTACGATAGCTACTACAAGGATTAGGAATCACTAATATTCAGATAGACCCGTTAAAACCCGCGGTGATGATCGATCAATCCAGACTTGCAGATAGCATCATATAAACGGAGATAAAGGTATCCAGATAAATCCAGAGAGATAGAGAGAGCCAGAAGGAGTTAGTTCGATGAAGTTTTATCTTCCTAAGTTTTATAACGAGTATTAGTCCAATAGTAGCTAGCAAGGGTGGTATTGGAGAGAGAAAGCTAGGGAAGATACGAGGATTTATAAGCGGGATAACGATGAATTTAGCAGCTATGTATATCCCGCCCAGAAGAGCAAATAGTAAGAAGGGGAGTCTACTGAGAATCCTCCATAAACCTGTTATTGAGAGAATAAGAGCCATAACTCCTACGAGTATGATACCAGGAGAGTTCCAGGAAAGTAGATAGAATACCGCAAGAAAGATACCACTTAAGCCGTCAAAGAGGATTTTCCCTAGGTTCAGCTTCTTAACGAGAGCGTAAAAGATCTCTTTGGATCCGGGTTTTCCTCCGATGACGGTGTTCTTATATTTTAAAGCAAAGCCACCTGGTTCATTCTCCAACCATACTAGATGTTCGTTGGCCTCCTTATCCAAGACTATCACTGGATTAGAAGTTCCTGCCTTCCCCTCGTTTAATCTTTGGGGATAGAATGTGGGGTAACCTGCCTCATCTAATCCGACATATTGTATTCCTAGCCCTCGCGAATCCTCCTCCACCCAAGCGATTTTAGCTTCTCTGCTCTTATTCACCGCTAAGGAGGAGTAAGAGGCAGAGGAGGATTGCTCTAGAACCTTTTGCAGAGGAATACTTATATCGCCAGAAGTGTTTAGCTTCATATAATATATCTCTCCTCTCTTCTGAAGCCTCCCTACGGTAGTTTCGCATACCAGATGGATATTATTATCGAATGAGGGGAGAATCCCCCCCTCAACCCCCTCTATATTCAATAAAGGATCGCTTTGAAGCAGAAGCTTGGGTGGCTCTGAGCCAGTGCTTGTCATATCGGCAAGTTTTCTGGTAACGACTATATTTCCTTCCTTGTCCAAGTGAGCCCAATGTATCTCTTGTCTATCCCATCGCTCTGCTTCTAACCAAGCTATATAGATCCCACCTTCGGAGGAGGTGATGATCGCCGGAGCTTGAGAGACAGCGGGAGTGGTAGTTATCCTCTTAGAGATGAGAATATCCCCATCACTGGACAACCTCTGATAGTATATCTCGAAATTATCGTCTATGAAGTCGGACCAAGCAAGATGTAATTCATCATTGGCATCGATCGCTAAACTTGGCTGTCGAGAGGAAGCCGGATTATCGGTCAAATTCACCTCATTTATCAATACCCTCCCCTCATTATCCAATTTCTTATAATAGATCTCAGGATTGCCTCTCTCATCTACCCAAACTAGATGAAGGTCTCCCTTCGAATCGAGAGCCACCCGCGGGTGGAGGGCTCGTTTAGATTTAGGAGTTAAATTCACCGGAGGGGTTAAAATATCTCCCTTTGAATTCAGCCTCGTCCAATGAAGACCAATCCCTTGCGAATCATCTGCTGACCATACTAGATGAACGACCCCTTCCCCTCCCACCGCCAGCCCTAGGTCGTCTCTGTATGAGGTGTGAGCAATCTTCTTCTCTGCCGACCACATATTATCTATCGAACCAAAGTTGTTACTCCGATCGATATCGAGAACCCAATAGTCAGGATCTATGATGACCGAATCTAAGGCAGAGGAGGTCTTAAGCTCTATATCCTTCTCCTTGTCCTCCTTATTCCAAACCCTCTCCACAGGAGAACCATCTCTTAACTTTATTTCCACCTTAACAGGCATCTCGGCTTTCCCTTCTCTCATCAAAACTATCTTAGAGTTATATTCCCCGTCATCTTCTCGACAGCAACTGACATCTTTGACCTGAAAATCCGCGTCTGCACTCGTCTCCAACCACTGGTCAAAGAACCAATTCCAATCATCTCCAGATACAGTTTCGCATACTTCAATGAAGTCCTTCACCTTAGCATTTTCGAATTTATACTTGTTGAAATAGCTCCTAAGTATATCAAAGAAGACCTCATCTTCCGATAATCCTCTTAGCATATGATGGATTAAGGCTCCCTTAGCATATACCAAAGCAGAGTAAGAGCCAGGTATAGTGAAATAAGTAAGAGGACGATTAACTATGTCTATTTTCTTACCATTTCCCTTCAGATAACGGACATATCGCCCTTCCAAATAGGTGCTTATCAATTCTTTCCTGAAGAGAGGCTCTCCATACGACCCCTCGAAGTATAGCGCGGCTGAGTAGTTCGTCAATCCCTCATCGAGCCAGGGCTCAAGGTACTCATTATTACCAACCATATTATACCACCATTGATGAGCTATTTCATGAGCAGCGATGAACTCAAAGACGAATTCCCCCTCTCCAGTGCTCTTATATCTAGTTGTATCTAGGAAGATGAGATTCGGATACTCCATTCCCCCTGGTTGATAGCTCTCGACAAGACTCAATTGCTTATAGGGATATTTCCCAAATATCTGATTGAATATCTCTAAAGCGCGGCACGCGATATCCAATACTTTATCTCCTCCGACTTCACTAGAGGGAAAGAAATAGGAATAGACAGTTATATCACCCAATTGGGCGGTTTTGATCTTATAGAGAGGACTCGCTATGAAAGCAAAATCGCGCACTAATTCGCTCTCCCAGTGGAGGGTCCTCGTTCCATTATCATTCTGAACAGTGTTTATGAGATTCCCAGTGGCCGCTACCACCTCGTCTTCGGGAAGAGTTATATCCACTTTATAAAGGGCGATGTCGCTGTAGAAGGGATCTCCCAGGTGATAATAGGGCTCTTTATGCCAGCCATCTTCATCATAAACGGCAAGGATAGGATACCAATTGGCTACGGAGGTAACTTCCCTATAGTATCCAAAGCGATTCTTCATACGCGGGATGGTAACCCTAAAATCGATCTTGATGATCAGCTTATCTTGGGGATTTAGTTCGTTTTCGAGGGCTACCTTGAGAATGGTTCCCTCACCCCCCTCTACACTTTCTATAGAATAGCTTAACTCTTCATACTGAGGCTCTGAAGATGGGGGAAGAATCTCCCCCTCAATCCCTTCTATATTTAATGGGGAGGGGAGAGCAAAACCGACATAATCTATATCTATACCGCCTGGATAGAAACCATCGGGATAGAATTCATCCCGTCTATATTCGGGAAGACCGGGGACTTCGGCCTCTCGAAAAGCGTTAGGATAAAGGTGGAAATATAATTCCTTTAAGGGTATATTTTCTTGATTGGTATAATTGATTATCTCAGAGCCAACTAATGTGTGAGAATTTGTATCTAAAGTCCCTTTTATCCCATATAAGGATACTCTATCGATAGGGGGAGGAATCCTCCCCTCTACCCCTCCTATATTAATTACAGACTCGGTCTGGGAGGATACAGTCTTAACATCAAATAATGAGGGGAGAAGCTCCCCCTCTATATTCGATAACGATCCTAGCAGGAGAAGGATCGTTATTAATAGATATTTAATTCTGAAATATCTCGTTAATCGTCTCATTTTTTCCCCTTTAAAGCCTCGACCCCGGTATTAATATCGAGCAACTCCAAGGTTATGCTTTCTTGTCTAGCAGTCTGATATTCCAAAGTCAAGGCTTCGATTAAATCCTTGCAGTTATTAGCCGCCGAATCCATCGCCATTAAACGAGCCCCCTGCTCGCTAGCTGTGGATTCAACTAAGCCTCGATACAATTGAATAGCGAGATACTCCCCTAATAACCATTCTGAGAGACGAAATAGATCTGGAATTATCTCCGGCTCAAATGAGGGAAGAATCTTCCTCTCAACCCCTTCTACATTTAATAGCGGAGTTTCCCTCGGCTCTCTCTCAGGAAACTGGGGAGGAAGGAGGCGAAGCTCTGCCACTTCATAACTAGTAGCGGTCCTGGATCTGTTATAGAACAGATAAAGCTCGTCGAAGATTCCTTCGTTATAAAATCTCTCGAGGTCGTAAGTCAAGACCTTAACTTCACCAAAGGATAAGGAGGTACTTAGAGATAACTCCCTACTGTAAATTATCTCAAGCTTACTTCTCTCGAAGAATTTGATCCCCTTGTGTCCGAAAACAAGTAATTTTATCTCATTACCTTCCTCCTTGAACTTGGATATCGAGCGAGCGGTATGCCCCAGGATATTGGTATTGAAACCTCCACACAACCCCTTATCCGAAGTTATAACCATAACCCCTATTATCTCTGCCCCTTCAATAAGGTAAGGTTCTTCCTCAACGGAGATCTTCTCTCTCTCTTTGAGGAGACGATCTGTGCTGAAGGATAATAGCTCCTCTATATACTCTGCATAAGGGCGAATGGAGTTGAGCTTGGATCTAGCCTGTTGCCACCTAGTCGCCGCTACGCTCCTCATCGAGCGAATTATATGTTCTATCCTCTGCACATTTTTGAGGTGACTCCTGATTTCATCAAGTTGCTGTTCCATCCTAACCCTCCCCTTCTTCCTTAGAAGGTAACTTTTTTGCCCGGCAATAAAACTCAAGTGTTCTGGTAACCTTCGCAGACAAAAATATATAAGGTTAGAAAGTTACCTTTCCTCGGTGCTAAAGATCTTCTTAAATTCCTGAACTCTCTTTTC
>CAZSTA010000045.1:0-20786 GCA_964609495.1 uncultured bacterium
ACCAAAAGGTGAAAGATAGACCTTTATGATGTAGAAACATTGAACTCAACTAACCTAACAAGGAGGGAGAAGATGGTTAGATACTTGATAGCTCTATCTCTCACTCTAATGCTTTTCGCAACCCCAGTCTCCGCAGAAGTCGATATCTGGGGGGAAACAACAAATACTTTATCTTACATAACTGGAGATGACGAGAACCCTCCGGTTTTAGGGTTAGGCTTAACCTTAATAGATGAATTAAGGCTCTCCTTAAGTGCTGGAGTTGGCGACGCTGGGATATACTCCCAACTAGCCTATGCTGATGATGGAACTGGTGCTTACCTAGACCTTTTATATCTGGATTACTCCACCAAGAAGATGGACTTTCGTATCGGGAAGCAGTTAATCGCCTGGGGAAGAGGTTTATCTTGGAATCCAACGGATAACCTCACTCTCCTGGATTATCGACATTTTCAGAAGAAACTACCGGTAACTGCCCTTAAAATAGACTATTATTTAAATAATGATATGACAATAACCACAGTGCTTCTCCCTCCCTCCGCAGAAATAGGAAGTCCCACCCCTTCGGAATCGGAAGATGTTGGATATGCTCTCAAATTCACCGGATATTTTAAAGATATGGATATATCGGGAAGTATTTACCGAGATCAGCTAGAGAGGCGCTATGTGTATGGCTTGGATGGATTTGGGGCTATCTCCGGTATAGGAGTGCGAGCAGAAGTCGCTCTCTCTTATCCAGACGAAGGGGAATCTTACACTCAGTTTCTAGTGGGAGCGGATTACACCTTTGAAAATGGACTTCATATAATAGGTGAATATCACCGAGATGAGAAGGTCATAAAGGGAGCGGTTAATCGCCTCATAGCAGGGGTCGATTATGACTTCACCGAGAAATTGCTCTTCCTTGGAGCTCTATTAATAGATTTAGATACCGGTAATTTCGCTCCTATGCCTGATCTCACCTATTGTGTATCTGATGAGTTGGAGATAAAGGCGGGAGGACGCCCCGCGATGATCGGAGATGAGGTGGATATGTTAGATATAGATTTAACCGATCTAAGTATAGATTTTTATGTGATGACGAGGTATAGTTTTTGATCGGGAGGAGAAAATTCCTAGATGGTAGCATTCAGAAGAGTTAAAGATACTATCTTCTCAACCTCAGCAACAGCTGTGTCAATCTTGACACAGCTATTTATCTGCTTCGGAATTTTACTTCCCATTATAATTAGATATTTTGCTATTCATCTTTAATCCAGGAGAGTTGGAATGTAAATTGCTATTTTATTGGAGAGATGAAATACCCATTTCCACCTTTTATATTCTAATTTCTAATCGAAAGAGGATAGGTAATGAGCTTCAATCCTCTATCCAGAAAACTACTTCTTATCTTAATAGCGATATCAATCGCTTTCCCTACCCTATATCTAGTTGCCTTCACCGATAGGCGCAGCTCCTACGATAGAGAGGAGGAAGTTGTTAAACCCAATCATCTGACCTTAACTGCCGAGCTAAGAGATCAGGATGAGGAAGGAAACACAACATATCTGGTAACTGCCTATATTAAGAACTCCGCGGAGGAGATCGTCCTTGATACTCCTTTCCAAGTCTTCTTCTCCATAATCTCTGGACCGCAAGAAGTTACGATTCAAGGCGAAAATCCGCAAGTTACCGCGGAAGGAAAAACTGAGATATCTTTGTTCACCTCAGCTAAGCAGGGAACAATCATCGTTCAAGCTACGTCTAAGGGATTAAAAAAAGCGGTAACGCGTATATTCTTGACTCCCTTAGGGGATATAGATAGAGATGGCTTCCCTGATGCAGTAGAGCTTACTACCGCGGAGGATAGATACAATTTTACGGAATGGTTCATTACCATAGCCGAATCTCAATATTATAATAAGAATCGAGATTGGTCGGAGAAGTATCAAGATTGTAGCGGTTTAATTCGATATGCTTATCGAGAGGCTCTAAGTCTGCATACCAATGAATGGCTCGATAAGTTTTACTTCTCCTTCTCGATAGCGATCCCCGATGTTAAGAAGTATAATTATCCCGAGGTGCCGATTTTGGGAAGGAGGCTATTTCGCATCGCTAGAGGACCTTTCAAACCCTCGGATATGCGGGAAGAGTTATTTCGCTCGGAAGTATCGGCTTCTGTTTTAAAAAACTACAATACAGTATTCTTAGGGAGAAGAGATGAGGACGCGGAGAGAGGCTCTTTGCTCTTCTTCTATCACCCTTCCGAGCCTGATCTTCCCTATCATGCGATGATCTTTGCTGGAGATGATAATGGTATTGTGGAGAAGGATAATGATGATTGGATTGTGTATCATACTGGACCTATAGACGATACTAAAGGAACTGTAAAGAAAGTGAGAAGAGAAGTCCTAAAAAAGCATCCCGATAAAACTTGGAGACCGGTTTCAACTAATCCCAATTTCTTAGGTTATTATCGATTTAAGATAATAGATTAAAAGCTAGGAGGTATATAATAATGACAAGAGAGAAAAAGATGGTAATACTGGCTTTCGTAATCTGCTTTCTAGGGGCATTTATGTTCGTCTCGAACGCAGTGGAAAAAGGAGAGAAGAAATTCTATCTGTCCACCAATCAAATATATCCCACCGATCAAAAGGCCTACTTTCAACTCGAAACTATGAATATAGATTATGTCGAGGTTAATGTCTATAAAGTTGATCTGATGGAATTCTTCGATAAACACCTTAAATTTGATGATATTGGATTGGTAGATGTAGGGGATAGAAAGCCAATACGTTCCTGGAGAGAGAAGACCAGAGTTCGAAGGAATAACTGGTGGTCCTATAAGAATGTAGCTTTTCCCATCAAAGAGCCAGCCGCCTATCTCATAGAGGGGATACATGAGGATTTGAAGGGATACACTCTAGTTATAATCTCCGATCTGGCTATGGTAACTAAGAGATCTCCAAAGCAGATGTTAATCTACGTAACTGATCGGAAAAGTGGAGAGCCTCTTCCCGCATACGTGGTATTCAGCAATGGAGAAGAGATCGTATCGGAGGGATATGCCGATGAAGATGGACTGATCTTCGTAGAATCGAGGGATACAAGTCGATTCATCGCTTTAGCCAAATATAATGAGAATTACGCCCTCTCCAACCTTTACAGCTACGGGAGTTCGGATTATTACACGGTCTATACCTATACGGATAGACCGATATATCGCCCCAATCACACCGTTCATTTTAAGGGAATAGTCCGTCAATACAGAAGCGGTAAGTATTATAACTATGCCAATAAAGAAGTCTCGGTCCGAATTATAGATCCCGATCAAAATACCATCTACCAAAAGGAGAGAACAACAACCTCCTTCGGAACCTATAGCGGGGAGGTAACCCTGGGCGATGAACCTCCTTTAGGCTTCTATCGTATAGAGACCACTGTGGGAGGATATACCTTTGAGCAAAGCTTCCGAGTCGATGAGTATAAGAAACCGGAGTTCGAGGTCAAAGTTACCACGGATAAGTCCAATTATATTCAAGGAGAGGCTATCACCGCCACCATATCCGCTCGTTATTACTTCGGAGAACCAGTGAGAGGAGCTGATGTAACCTACTTCGTCTATCGTAGTCGTTATTATCTCCCCTGGTGGTATTTCGAGGACCCGATCTATAGCTGGTACTATGGAGATGAAGGATACTACGGCTATGGGGAAGAGATAGTGATCAGAGAATCTGCAACTCTCGATAAGGACGGCAAGCTAGTAGTCGAGATCCCAACTGAGAAGTTAGATCATGATATGGCTTATAGGATAGAGGCTAGAGTCGTGGATAAGAGCAGAAGAGAGATAACTAATAGCACAACTGCTAAAGCTACCAGAGCGGCCTTCTCTATCATCATAAGCACCAATAAATACCTCTACAAGCTAGATGAGGAGATCAAAGTAAAGATAAGAACTGTGGACTTCCTCCGAAAACCCGTATCCACTAAGGTTACAGTCGAAGTGAGCAAAAGAAACTGGAGAAAGAGGGGTGGATATTCCGATGAAGAGCTAGCGAAGAAAGAGGTTATAACCGATGAGAACGGGATAGCAAGACTAAGCTTCTCTGCTGAAGTCCAGGGATATGTCTATATCTACGCCTATGCGGACGACGAGTTTGGAAACTTAGCTTCCTCCTATGATTACGCTTGGGTGACTGGCAAAGGCTATTGGTGGGGGAATTACAGCTTTGGAGAGCTAGATATAATCCCCGATAAGAATAGCTATTCGGTGGGGGAGATCGCGAGG
This sequence comes from uncultured bacterium, assembly GCA_964609495.1. Lineage (GTDB taxonomy): Bacteria > CAZSTA01 > CAZSTA01 > CAZSTA01 > CAZSTA01 > CAZSTA01. The sequence goes on from CAZSTA010000045.1 coordinate 4,271, forward strand.
GTAATGATCAGCAGCCCTTATCAGGATATATACGGATTAATTACGATCGAGGGCGATGAGATCTACAATCATCAAGTAGTCTATCTGGAAGGAAATTCCACGGTGATAAATATTCCCATCAAGGAAGTTTATTCTCCCAACGCCTTTATCTCCGTCTCGGTGATCTATAACGGTCAATTCTCGCAACAGATGAAATTATTGGTAGTTCCCCCCGAGGGTAAGTTCGTAAGCGTCAAAATAACCTCTGACCAAGAGATATATAAACCCAGGGATACAGGTCACTTCGAGATAGAGACCACGAATTACAAGGGAGAACCAGTTAACGCTGAGGTCTCCTTAGGAGTAGTCGATGAATCTATCTACGCTATCCAGGCGGAGATGGCACCTGATATCCGCAAGTTCTTCTACGGCAAGAGGTATAATATAGTATATACCTACTCCTCCTTCTACTTCCGCATCTATGGTTATTCCCAGGTCGCTAAGAGCAAGGAAGCGGAGGATATTAGAGCGAGCTTCGAACTCTCCGATTTCAAGGGAGAGGAGGAGGAATACGCCAAAGCTGAGATCAGAAAGGAGTTCCCCGATACAGCTCTATGGCTAGCCCACGTAGTTACTGGCACAGATGGCAAAGCTCAAGTGGATGTCAAATATCCCGATTCTCTAACTACCTGGAGGGCTACCTCCAGAGCAGTAACCCTGGATACTAAGGTCGGAGCCCAGACTCAGAAGACGATAGTTCGCAAAAATCTCATCGTTCGTCTGGAGACTCCTCGCTTCTTCACTCAGAAAGATGAACTTCTGATCTCCGCCATAGTGCATAACTATTTGAGCGAGGATAAGAAAAGCAAGGTTATTTTGGAGGCGGAAGGGCTTGAGCTTCTGGACGACCCAACGAGATTCATAACCGTAGCCAAGGAGGACGAAGTCAGAGTTGATTGGAAAGTTCGAGCATCTAAAGCTGGGGAGGCGGTGATTACCGCTACCGCCTTAACCGATGAGGAATCTGATGCGATGCAGTTGACTATTCCCATCCTCCCCCATGGTATGAAGCAGATCAAATCCATCTCTGGAGAGGTGAAGGATTCGGAGGTATTCATCGTGGATGTTCCCCCTATGGTCATCAAAGAATCTACCGAGTTCAAGCTAATTCTTTCGCCCTCTCTAGCCTCTACTATGTTAGACGCTCTCGATTATCTAACTGGCTATCCCTACGGTTGTGTGGAGCAGACTATGAGCCGATTCCTTCCCGATGTGATGGTTGGAGAAGTCCTGGAGAATCTCGACTTAACTAGCAAGAAGCTTGAAGAAGAGTTGCCCAAGATGGTGAAGGAGGGATTGAAGAAGCTATATAAGTTCCAGCATAGCGATGGTGGTTGGGGCTGGTGGGAATTTGATGAGTCTCATCCATTTATGACCGCTTATGTCGTTTATGGACTGACTGTCGCAGTAAACGCAGGATTCGATGTTGATAGGGAGGTGTTGGAGAGAGGGATAGACTCACTTAAAGATCAGGTGAGATATGCGAAGGATAAGGGGACCAAAACTTATATGCTCTATGCTCTCTCCTTCAATCGAAATGCTGATATTCCGCAGTTAGACGCGATTTACAAGGATAAACATCAGTTGAATGATTATTCCAAAGCCCTTCTGGCGATGACCCTGGACAATATGGGAGATAAAGAGCGGGCTTTAGCGGTCCTCAAGGAGCTAGAAGAGAGCGCTCAGGTGACGGGTAACACCTGCCATTGGGGAGGAAAAAGTTGGCATTACGGCTGGATGGATGATGTAACGGAGACGACCGCCTATGTCTTCAAAGCCTTCGCTAGATTGGATCCCGCCAACGAATTGTTGCCTAAGACTATAAGATGGCTTATCAATCAGCGACGAGGCAATCGTTGGAACTCGACTAAGGATACCGCGGCTATAATCTATGCTTTCGTGGATTACTTGAACGTCACCGGCGAGCTGTATCCGAATTATACCGCGAAGGTGTATATCAACGGGGAGTTAGTAAAGAAGCTCGAGGTTACGAGGGATAACTTGATGGATGTTGATACGGAGATCAAGCTTACTGGAGAGCAAGTGAGGAATACGAATATAATTCGCATAGACAGGGAAGGAGAAGGAAAGCTCTACTACTCCACTATGCTCACCTATTTCACTCAAGAGGACGATATCAAAGCTCGAAATGATGGGATCATCGTGAAGAGGGAGTATTTCGAGATGATTCCAGTGCAAAGTAGAGAAGGTGACTGGTTCTACGGCTTGAGGTCTCTAGGAGATACGATCCCCTCTGGAAAGGAGATATACGTAAAGCTCAGGATCACAGCAGGAGTAGACTATCAATATGTGATCTTTGAGGATCCCTTCCCTAGTGGCTGTGAGGTCATCAAGGATGACACCGGTTATATAATCATAGGTGAGAGGACGAGGAAGAAGCATTACTACAGGTACTATTGGGATTATTGGTACTCGAGCAAAGAGTTTAGGGATGAGAAAGCGGTCTTTTTCGCCACCGATCTGCCCAGAGGAACTTATGAGTTGAACTACATCCTTCGCTCTCAGATCCCTGGTGACTGCAAAGTTATGCCCACGTTAGCCTATCTGATGTATGCTCCCGAGGTTCGGGGCAACTCCAATGAACGCGAATTGAGTATCACCGAATAGCTGATGATTAAAGAAGTTTCAAGGCGCAGGACCTTGCTTTTGCTCTGGTTAGCTATAATTTCCCTTGGTTGGTCCTGCGACACTCATCACAAGATCGTCGAGGATGCGATCGAGCTGATGCCCGAGGATTTCAAAGGTGAGCTTATCGCTAATAAGGAAAGCCTGTTAAGGGGCTCGATCGCTCCTGACACTGAATATTTGAATTTCTTTGAGCATAACTATAACATTTATAATGGGATAGGAGGTGCTCCAAGTGCTATAAATAGAGAGGCAAAACTCATCTGCAAAATGATAAGAGAGAATAAGCCCTTCGATAAGATAGCATATAGATTAGGGGTTATATCTCACTATGTATCAGATCTACATGTTCCCTTACATACAGATGAGACAGATCCCAATGAGTGGAAGTATCATACAAAATATGAAAACGAGGTGGTAACATACTATCTCTTTCGGGATAGGAACTATGAATATCCCCCTCTTGAACTGATCGATGATCCTGAGGAATTCGCTATATCTATAGCTCTCTTCTACAATCAATACTACGATGATATAAGTAAAGCCTATACCTCGGGGGGAGGTTTTAGTAAGGTAAGGAAGCTGACTGAAAAGGCGTATAGAGGATCAGTATATGATGTCGCTTGTATATGGCATACCTTACTTACTACCTGTAAAGATTGAACGATACAACCTCTCAAATACGAATTATAGACTAAATGCTCAATGTCCGCTCTTGCCCTTAGTTGAAAATTCGAGTTGGTGTCAAAGTAAAGGAAACTTTTGCAGTCAATAGGACTCAAGGTAAAAAAATTCCTTTAGAGGATATAAATCCTCTAATCATATTAACAAGAAAGGAGAGGAAGAATATGAAGAAAAGTGTTTTACTCATTATCGTGCTGTCTTTCACTTTTGCTTTTGGGAGTTTGGTCTTAGCCGAGGAGGATGTGCCTAGCTTACTAGAAAGCGCCTCTTCGAGCTATAAGGCAGGGGACCTCGAACAAACCATCCAGCTTCTAGAGGAGGCCCTAGACTTAGTCAGGGAGAAATCACCATTGGTCGTAGAGAATTTCTATCTCGTTACCGAGCCTGCCGAGCTCTATGGTAATTTCAAAGTCCGAGAAAGCAATATCTTTTCTCCTATGGATAAGATGCGATTCTATGCGGAGCCTAAGAACTATAACTATGAAAAGACTCTTGATGGATATGAAACTTGGATCAAGGTTGATTTCGTGGTTATGGACACCAAGGGGAATGTCCAAGGGGAGCAAGAAAACTTTCTCAATCAAAAATTTTTCTCTAGATCTAAGATACATGATTTCTTCCTGAATTTAAGTATAAATCTGGGGGGAGCTCTTCCAGCTGGTAATTACATAGTGGAATTCACCGTTAAAGATGGCATTTCCGATAAGCGAGCGGCTGTTCGAAAGGATTTTGTGATCGAAGAGTAACATTCTTGATAATTTTCTGAGAGGGTTATATGAATACGGAGTATAGATTAAAGGACAAGAGCGGTATTTGAGAGAAAGGTTTACTAAGGGGGAAGGGAAGCATATCAAGAGGGAGGATATAGTCATATCCTCCCTCTCTATCAGGAGTTGAAACAAAATGAGGATCATAAGTGGAGAGGGCGAGAATACCAGCACCGAACTTTACTGGAATTTTCCGAAATTCGTTATGATGAGGAAAGAAAGGAGATAGATGTCTATAGCTATGGTATGCATGAAACCCGCGGCAAGTGCAATATCTACTAGGAGCTGGCATATATGAGAAGAAACGGATTGATTATATTATTCATTATATTTATACTCACCTCCCTATTGGGAGAACGAATAATCGCAACACCTTCCGAACGAGGTCTGATTGAAAGCCGCTATTTCCTCATCGAATCCGAAGTCGAACCAGATCAGCTTGAGATAGAGGAACTATTGCAGATGCTCGAGGGAATACGTCGCAAGGTAGGAGTCGATCTAAACTACTATCCTGAGGATAAGATCGCGATAAAGATATATAAGAGCACCAAGAGCTTCATGAGCTATACCGATAAACCTTGGTGGTTAGCGGCGATATATACTGAGGGAAAGATACATATCCAACCCCTCGCTATCCTGAAGAAGAGAGGGATCCTCAAAACTACCTTAACCCATGAGTTCACCCACTTAGTGATCGATAGATCGATTGGCATCGCTAACTGTCCCCAATGGCTAAACGAAGGTATAGCTCAATATGAAGCTGAGGAATGGAATCGCAAGAAAGCGGAGGACATAAAGATCTCTTTGCTCAACAACCCTGTTCTCTCCATCTCCGAGGTTGAGAGGGAACTCAATAATAAGCAGGATAAGGATAAGGCTTATATAGCCTATCTTATGACCTACACTATAGTCGAATACTTGGTGGATAACTTTGGTCCTATAAACACGCTCTTGACCTATCTAAAGGAGGGAGGAAATATTAAAGAGAGTATAGAGGAGGGGTTAGGAGTAAGTTATAGTGACTTTGAGAGAGGATGGACTCAATATCTGGTAGGCAAATATTCGAGGAGATAGCTACTTCTCTAAATAATATAGGAGGGGTTGACAATCCTCGAAAGTTAGTATCACCATTTCCCTGCAAAGCTCCCTGAAGGGGATTGAGATGCAAAACCAAATCTATATCGGGCAAAGCACAATGTCCGAAATAGTATCTTTCAAAACCAGTGGTCTTTACCTTAAATTCAACGTCCTTCTCTAAACAGATCCTCAGATGTTCGGATTTTCTCCTCTGGGTTAGTGATCTCTCCTCTATCTTGCTCCTCCCCCTTCCTCCCTAGAGCAGATATTATCCCTTGAGCTATACCAGGGGCAGTGAGTCCACACTTCTCATATAATATCTCTTTATCCCCATGTTCTATAAATTTATCCGGAAGACCTATACGCTTGATCAACTTATCCGCCATTCCCTCAAGGCTCAGCAGTTCTAAAACTGCGCTACCGAATCCCCCAGGCAAGTTATTTTCCTCAACGGTTACTATTTTCCCCACCTTTTTCGCCAAATCTTTTATTAGATCTTCATCTAAAGGCTTTACAAATCTGGAGTTTACCACGGTAGCTTCGATATCCCACCTATCTGCCAAGATCTCAGCGGCTTCTAAGGAGGGATAGACCATAGCTCCAATGGCTAAGATCGCCAGGTCCTCGCCTTCCCGCAAGATCTCAGCTTGACCTATCGGGATAGATCGGAAGGGCTCCTCCCAATGGACAGGACCTCCTTTACCCTTAGGATATCTCACCGCAATGGGACCCTCATATTCTATCGCGGTCGCTAACATATTCCGTAATTCGTTCCCATCCTTAGCCGCCATAACCACTATGTTGGGAAGATGTCTCAAGTAGGTGAAATCGAAGACTCCATGATGAGTTGGACCATCATCGCCCACGAGACCAGCCCGATCTATAGCGAAGATAACAGGCAGATTCTGGAGGCAGACATCGTGAGCTATCTGATCATAGGCTCGCTGGAGAAAGGTGGAATATATAGCCACAACCGGCCTAAATCCCTGAGTGGCTAATCCTGCCCCCATAGTAACTGCTGTCTGCTCAGCGATCCCTACATCGAAGAAGCGCGATGGGAACACCTGGGAGAACTTCTTCAACTTAGTCCCATCGGGCATCGCGGCTGTTATCCCTACGATCTTCTCATCGGTTCTGGCTAACTCCACAATGGTCTCTCCGAAGATCTCGCTATAGGTCATACTACTATCCTTATCGGCTAGGGTGACTCCCTTGCTAATATCGAAAGGCTTGGCACTATGAAATTTCGTGGGATTCTCACAGGCTGGTTTATATCCTTGTCCTTTCTTTGTAACCACATGGAGGAAGACAGGATCATCGAGATCCTTTGCCGCTGATATAACATTTATAAGTAACTCTAAATCATGTCCGTCCAAAAGACCTATATATATGAAACCAAACTCCTCGAATAGAACCCCATCTACTAATATATGCTTGAGACCATCCTTAGTTCGCTTGGCGAGCTCATCGAGCATATCGCCCACCCCGGGTATCTTTTTCACCAAAAGTTTCGTATCCTTTTCTAAGGAACGATATAGAGGGTTCAATCTCAATTTGTGAACATAAGCGGAGAGCGCTCCCACGTTTTTGGATATAGACATCTCATTATCATTTAATATAACCATTAACTTGTGACCCAGATGTCCGGCTTGATTTAAGGCCTCCAGCGCCATCCCCGCGGTTAAAGCTCCATCTCCGATCACTGCGATAACTGAGTGATTCTCCCCTCTCAGATCCCTAGCCTTCGCTATCCCCAAGGCAGCCGCAATAGAGGTGCTAGCGTGACCGGCATTGAAGATATCATGCTCGCTTTCCTCTCTCCTCAAGAAGCCGCTTATACCTCCATATTGGCGAAGAGTATGGAATCTATCCCTTCTACCAGTTAGTAGCTTATGCGCATACCCCTGATGACCAACATCCCAAATTATCTTATCTCGAGGGCTATTCATAACGAAGTGAAGGGCTATCGTAAGCTCCACCACCCCCAAATTAGAAGCTAAATGCCCTCCAGTTCGAGATACTGTCCAGATTATCTCCTCCCTTATCTCTTCAGCTAACTTCTTCAACTTGCTTATGCTCAGCATCTTTAGATCCTGAGGAGAATCAATGCTATCTAATATCCTATATTCGCCCACTTTTATCACCCCTTAAAAAGGGAACTTTTTTACCTTGAGTCCTATTGCCGGCAAAAGTTCCCTTTTATTATATTAATCGCAGAAGCCCTCGCTTCTGCATCCGCCTCCAGAATTTCCTCAAGACTCGGCAAATGTCTAACCTCGTGTTTCTCCATCACTCCCTCTATTATCCTGGGGATATCAGTGAAGGAGATCTTATTCTTCAGAAACATATCAACCGCGATCTCATCCGCGGCACTCATAGCCACCGGCATAGTTCCTCCCGTTTTTCCTGCCTGATATGCTAAACGCAAGCAGGGAAACTTATTCCCAGCGGCTTTCTCAAAGGATAGATTTGCCACCTCAATTAGCTCCAATCGCCTTCTCGGACTCTCCACCCTCTCCGGATAAGTCAATGCATATTGGATAGGCAATCGCATATCTGGCCAACTTAGCTGAGCTAAAACCGATCTATCGGTAAACTCAACGAAGGAATGAACGATACTTTGGGGATGAATCACTATCTCTATATCATCCATATCAACTCCGAACAGCCAATGAGCTTCCAACACCTCTAATCCCTTGTTCATCAGAGTAGCCGAATCGATAGTTACCTTTTTACCCATCTTCCAAGTAGGATGAGCTAAAGCATCTTTTGCTGTCACTCGTCCTAATTCCTCAAATTCCAATTTTCTGAAAGGTCCTCCTGAGGCTGTCAAGATTATCTTGCTTAAGCTACTCTTATCCTGCCCCCGTAAACATTGGAATATAGCACTATGCTCACTATCCACCGGAATGAGGTTTACTCCCTCTTCCCTGACCTTCTGCATCACTATATGACCGGCTGATACTAAAACTTCTTTATTAGCAAGAGCTATATCCTTACCCCCCTCTATCGCAGATAGAAGAGGCTTCAAACTTGCTAATCCAGTAGTAGCTACCACCACTAGATCGGTAGCTGGAAAGGTGGCTACTTCCCTTAAGCCTTCCTCTCCGCTTCCAACTATCAATTCCAAACCCTTCTCCTCGATAAGAATATCTCTTACTCCTTCCGCCGCAGCTTCTTCCTTCAGGGAGATGATCTGAGGTCGAAACCTCTCCGCCTGTTGTAGAAGTAATTTATCATTATATCCTGCGGCTAATCCCACCACTTCAAATCTATCTGCAAGTTGTTCTATCACTTCTAAGGTCTGCCTACCTATCGAGCCAGTCGATCCTAGAATGGATATCCTTTTAGACATCATCATCTCCAATTAAAGGAAACTTTTTTAGCTCTATTTATATAAGAGGGGTTGAGGGGAGAAATTCTCCCCCAATTGCCGGCAAAAGTTTCCTTTATGCTATGAGGTCAAATTATATATCTTATACTAGATCGATATACCTTTTATATTAATACTTTAAAAGGGACAAATTGTCAATTATAATTATACCCAATTATCCCAAATTATACACCTAAGAGGATGAATAATCAATCCTCGATTTAAAGGAAACTTTTTTACCTTGAGTCCTATTGGAAGCAAAAGTTTCCTTTATAGTCTGATGGAAGGGAAAAGCAGGTAGGTTTTCCTATTGAATAGGAAGAGGAATGAAATGACCCTAAAGAGAGCTTAAGTCGGGTTAAGATTCCTCTTAAACCATTCTATAGTGATTCTCAGCCCTTCATCTAAACTCACTTCAGGACTCCATCCGAGGAGTTTCTGGGCTCTTGTGATATCAGGTTGTCGAACCTTGGGATCATCAACCGGCAAAGGTTTAAATATTATCTTACTCTTACTCCTCGTAAGCTCCACTATCTTCTCCGCTAACTCCAAGATCGTCATCTCATGAGAATTACCAAGGTTTATTGGTTCATTTATCTCGGACATAGCTAATTTGTAGATCCCCCTTATAAGATCCGATATAAAGCAGAAGCTCCTAGTTTGAGAGCCGTCCCCGAATATAGTTATCAGCTCCCCCCTCAGAGCCTGACGGATGAAGGTGGGGATAGCTCGCCCATCATAAGCCCTCATTCGAGGGCCATAGGTGTTGAATATCCGAGAGATCTTCGTATCCAAATTATGAGAGCGATGATACGCCATAGTTATCGCCTCGGCGAAGCGCTTGGCTTCATCATACACCCCTCGAGGACCAATCGGATTGACATTACCCCAATAATCCTCACTTTGGGGGTGAATCAGAGGATCTCCATAGATCTCCGAGGTAGAGGCCAAAAGGAAAAAAGCTCGTTTAGCCTTGGCTAATCCCAAAGCTTTATGAGTTCCTATCGAGCCCACTTTAAGAGTATGGATAGGGAACTCCAGATAATCAATAGGGCTGGCAGGACTGGCGAAGTGCATAACTCCATCAAGATCGCCCTCCACATATATATAGTTGGTGACATCATACTTGATGAACTTAAACCTCTCGCTGGTTATATGGGCGATATTATCCACATTGCCAGTCAGCAAGTTGTCCATACATATAACCTCGTGTCCTTTCTCCAAGAGAAAATCACATAGGTGAGAGCCAATAAAACCAGCCCCTCCAGTAACTAAAATACGCAAAAATTTCAGCCTCCCTTCGATCTATTCTGGGGGATTAGGATGAGATTTTTCCTCTATCCCGAATAAGCCAACGCGCTTTGCAGCTACCCACAAGACTAAAGCGATAATCACAATTATTATTATCGAGGGAAAGAAATCGAGTCGGGTGAGAATGATAGATATCGCTCCTAAACATGCACTTATCGAATATATAATTAAGACGGTTAAGCGATCGGAAAGTCCCAGTTTCATTAGGCGATGATGAAGATGATCTTTATCCGCCTGAAAGATGGGACGCTTCCCCTTATAACGGCGAAATATAGCGAATAGGGTATCAAGCACGGGAACCGCTAAGATCATAATGGGCAAGATCAGAGAGAGAGTCGCCGCCTTTTTGAGAGTCCCTATCATCGCTAAGGTGGCTAACATAAATCCTAGGAAGGTCGCCCCTCCATCTCCCACAAATATCTTCGCCGGGGAGAAGTTATAGGGGAGGAATCCTATTACGCTCCCTAAGATAGCCATCGCCATTATGGCTACTACGACTCTATAGGGGATGGCGATAACAAAGAGGGTTAAAGCCGCTATAGCAGAGAAGCCCGAGGCTAATCCATCCAGACCATCTATAAGGTTTACCGCGTTAGTCACTCCCACCACCCAGATCACAGTGAAGAGTATAACTAGAGGCTTAAATGAGAGGAAACCACTGCCAACGGGCTCTACTGTTACACCAAAGGCGACTAGAATAAAAGCCGCGATGAATTGACACACAAATTTGAATTTAGCCGGTAGATCTACTATATCATCCACGAATCCCAGAATAAATATTAAGGAACTTCCAATTAAGATTCCCATCAATTGTCGATTAATTGGCAGAATGTAGATAACTGCTATCATAAAGCCGAGGAATATAGCTAGTCCTCCCAAGCGAGGTGTGGGTCGGGTATGAACCTTTCTCTCATTTACTCTGTCGAACATATTAGCTTTTATAGCCAGTTTCATTATAATTGGGGTGAGAAGGACGGAGACTAGAAAAGCTATCGAAAAAGTTTGAAGATATATCTTAAACATCTTTCCCCACCTAATTCCTATTTGAATTCATATCCTGCTGTATCTGGCGATTATGGATCCATCCCCTAGGGCTAGGGGACCAGAGATGCTTACATAATCCTCAACTCGGCATTCATATCCGATGACACAAGAATCTAACCTCAAACCTTTGCCTATCAAACTCCCAGACCATATAACTGAGTTCTTAACTTCCGCTTGCCCACTTACTTCCACCCTTGAACCTAAAATAGCATAAGGTCCGATCCTAGCACCTGCCTCTATTCTGCATTCCGCCCCGATCACCACTGGATTTATCAACTCTGCTTGGGAAGAGATATCGACTTTCTCTCCAATCCATATTCCCTCTTCTACTAGATCCTCAATTATATCCGCCTTTACCGAACCACTTATAATATCACGATGGGACTGAAGATAGCTGGAGATAGTTCCCAAATCCAACCAACTTTTTGTTCCCTTATAGCCGAAAAGCGGCAGATTTTCTTCCAAGACATAGGGAAAAAGTTGCCTCTCCGCAGAGTATCTTCCCGCAGGAATAAGGGATAGGACCTCCGGCTCCATCATCCAGATCAGCGTATTAATCATTCCTGAGCCTTTATATGATTTATCAGGCTTCTCCCGAAAACTGATGATCCTATCTTCCTCATCGGTATCAACTAGCCCATAATCAGATACATCCTCTCTCTCAATAAGAGCCATAGTGATCAAGGCTTTCTTCTCAACATGAAAGCGCTCCATATCATAAAAATCGATATCTGGCAGATCATCCCCACCTATAACCACAAATCTCTCTCTCAATAAACCTTCCGAATTCTTTATCGCTCCCCCGGTATCCAGAGGCTCATCTTCTATGGCATAGCCGATCTTCAGCCCTAAATTGGAACCATCTCCTAAAGCTTTCTCTATCTTTTCCGATAAATAACCAGCGCTCAGTATTATATTATCTATCCCTTGAAGCTTAAACATCTCCAATAGGCGAATTAAGAGGGGTTTGTTGACAACCGGAACCAGAGGTTTAGGGGTATTAACAGTTAAAGGCCTAAGACGAGTTCCTTCCCCTCCAGCCAAGATAATAGCTTGCATATCATCGCTCACCTTCTAAGCGGCTACTATCTCCCTATAGATCGATAAAGTATCTTCCGCAGTTCTATTCCAAGAAAATAGCCTAGCTCTATTTAAGCCTCTTTGAGATAATTCCTCTCTCAAACCCTCATCGGTTATGACCTTAATGATCGCCTCAGCTAACTCATCTATATTGTAAGGATCTACCAATATCCCCCCATCCCCTACAACTTCTGGCAGAGAGGATATATTTGAGGATATAACCGGGACTCCACAACTCATAGCCTCTAAAGTAGGTATTCCGAAGCCCTCATAGAAAGATGGATATATAAAAAGTTCAGCCGCGTTATATAACAGAGGCAGATCATTCTCAGGAACATAGCCAGTGAATACAACCCTTTCCTCCAGTTTCAAATCCCCTACTAGTTTGAAAACCCTTTCATAATCCCATCCCTTTCCCCCGGCTATGACTAGCCTATGTTCTATACCTTGAGAATTTGCCGCTTTATGATAGGCTTTAATCAGTCCATCTATATTCTTTCTCGGTTCGATCGTTCCCACATATAATATGAACTTAGAGGAAGTATCATATTTCCCTCTTATTTTCTCGATAAGAGCTTCGTTCTCTATCAGTCTGTAACTTTTATCCACAGAGGGATGAACAACTTCTATCTTATCCTCACTCGCCATATTAAACTTGACCATATCCCTTTTAGTGCTATAGGAATCGGCTATCAATCTATCAGCACTCCTAGCTGATAAGGGGATCATATTTTTGAAGAATATCTGCTTGCTCAAAATATGCTTCTGCGGATAGATAAAGAAGGTCATATCGTGAAAAGTTACCACTGATGAACAATCTCTTAGGAATAAAGGCTTGGTATAGTGAGGAGAATGAAGCACCTGAAGACGATATCTTCTCGCGTACCAAGGGAGGACTGTCTGTTCCCAAATCAACCTTAGAACTCGATTAGCACTGCTACACTCTATAAAATGAACGTTACTTTGGCTGATATCAAAGGCATCTCTATCCTTAATAAAGATAAAATATTTATTATCTTTATCAATACAAGCCAGAGCTTTAATCAAGTTGAGAATATAAAATGCGGCTCCCCCTTGGTTAGGAGGAAGAGAAGTAGCATCTATACCGATCCGAATAGCCATTTTAGAACCTCTTTGTTGGTTTTTTGCTGAATTAATAAGGCTATCAAAGAATCTTGCTAATTACCACCCTCCCCCTAACCCCCTCCCATCAAGGGAGGGGGGAATAAAGGGCTTTAGTTCAATCTCAGTGTTCCCTCTCCCCTCGTGGGAGAGGAATAGGGTGAGGGGAAATTAGTCTTTAACTTTCTAACGAAGAACTAAGAATATGATACCCCCGATTATAAGTTCAGAAACCAAAAAAGGTAACTTTTGCAGGCAATAGAGCTTAGGTGTTCTGGTAACTTTTACAGACAAAAATATATGAGGTTAAAAAATTCCCTTTTTTGAAATTAATCTGGCTGATTCCTCTCCTGAAGAGTTCTGCTTCTCTTCTTAACGCAATAAAAGTTGAGTAGAATCATCAAAGCTATATCATACCAAAACTTGGTGATCCCAAACCAATTGGCAAAGAAGCTAACTGTCATATTATAGATGAGAAAGGCGTATAACACTAAATAGATCATCTTCGGCTTTCTTATCATCTTTTGATAAATAAAGGATATTATAACTCCTAATATGAAGGGGAAGAGCATCACTCCCCCAAAGCCAAAATCGCTATAGTAAGAGGACAGGTAGGAGGCGGTGTTAAAGCTCTGGGATATCTCGAATTGGCTGTAGAGGTGTTTGATCCGCAGGATAACCAATATAGGATAGAAGGTATTGACTCCATAAGTGAAGTTCGTGACAGTGTTGATAACAAATTGTATATTCTGGAGACTCATAGCTATCATTAGATAGGGATGGGAGATGAAGGAGTATTTGAGGGGGATCTTCATCTCTCCTACATAGTGAATATAATCCTGAGTATAAGCCCTTTCTCTGATTATAGGGATAACTATTACGATTAGACAGAAGATAAGACCCAAAACTATGACTTTCTTCAACCCGATCCTATTTTTTAGATAGTTATAGACTACTACTATCAAAAAGATCGGCCAGATAAGGAAGGCTCTGTTTAACATAGTAACTAGGATTAAGAAGGAAAGCACAAATAGGAGGACCAAAACAAGATTTGAGATAAATTTTTCTCTCGATATTTCCCTCCTCCTTATCATAAAATATATGCCTATTAGAAGGAGTATATCGGTATGAATAACGGATATATGATGAACAAAACCGCTATAAGAAAAGCCTATCCTGGCTTGATCTGGATTTCTGCTTAAAATTGGAATCCCTAACCTATACGCTTCAAAAGCATAAGATAAGGTGGCAACTAAAAACAAGAAGTATATCGCTTGCTTTAACCGATCCTCATCCCATTCCGTCTCAAGTTTATCAGCTAGTTTTAAATCCGATACTTGTCCCGACTTGATTCTAAATATGGAATACACCGAAAAACTTCCGATTAAATAGCTTAAGATACTGGCTAATATCACTATCCAAGTATATTCGGTCCAATCTTCCTGAAGTCCGCTGAGTTTAAAGTGAGTTATACCTATAGCTCCTAACCAGACCGCGCTGAATATCCTAACTGGAGAGAAGAGATCCCAAGTTTTTCTTCCCCCCATTAGGAAGACGATAACAGCCAACGTAAGGAAAGCGATAGAGATCGCTATATCAGAGCTATGTAGAAAAATTAAGATAAGTAGGGGAAATAGGATAATAATCGCTATCCCTAATAGCACATATCCTAAATCACTTTTTAACTTTCCTAGTCCAAATCCTTGATCCTCGAAATTTCCCGCTCTCATCTTGCTTTTAAGGCGATCCTCCCCACCCCTAGATAGGCTTTTAATCTATCTTGTCCTAATTGTCTAAAAGATGGTATAATAGATAACAACCCAAAAAGAGGGACTTTAAAGATAACTTCCAGATATATAATAAACCTCAATAATCGAACCTTTCCCGAAGGATAATGCTTCTTAAAAAAGTAGAATAAATTCTCATAAGTATAAGCGATCGCCTTTGTCCTCCCTCCAATGCTCGCTCCTCCCAGATGAATTATCTCAGCCTCACTAAGATAAAAGACCTTGAAATTCTTCTGTTTAAGCCGATAGCATAGATCAACCTCCTCCAAGTACATAAAATAGTTTGGATCGAAGAGCTGCATATCCCTCAATGCTTCTCTCCTCAGAATGAAACAAGCCCCAGTTACCCAATCGACCTCCTGCGACGAGTAAGGGGAAGGATTCTTCACTATCAAAGTTTTCAGCTTAGGATATATTCTATCTAAGAAGAACATCTGCATAGATACTGTCCATAAAGTCGGAAAATAGCCGAAAGAGGGTTGAGGGGAACGATCCTCATTGAGCAATCTACAACCCACTACAGCTACATCAGGATGCTCATTCATAAATGAGATCATCTTATTTAAAGTGGCATCCAAGACTATCGTATCGCTATTCAGGAGTAGTATATATTCTCCTTCGGCTATCTCCACCGCTTGATTATTGGCTCTGGCAAAACCAACGTTCTCTATATTCTTCCCCAATCTGACCTGAGAAAACTCCTCCTCCACCATCTCCGCACTAGAATCAGTGGAGGCATTGTCTATAACTATTACTTCATAGGATAGACCATCTGAAACTGTATTATAAATGGAATTAAGACAATTTCGGAGAAGCTTCTTAGTATTCCAGCTAATAATGATTATAGAAACATCTAACAACTTCCGCTATTTCATCTCCAATCGGCGGGTGGTCCACATATCATATAAATTCTTTAACTTTTGTATATTATAGAAGAAGTGTGCGGAAATGTCAAGCTAAATATTTTGCTCCGATGCATATAGAATCGGGGATCAAAATGATTTCAGATCGAATTATAATTCCCCCTCACCCTGGCCCTCTCCCACGAGGGGAGAGGGAACACTGAGATTGAGCTAAAGCCCTTTAGTTCCCCCTTCCCTCGATGGGAGGTTCTGTCAAAAATTACCCCTCTAAATTGAAGCTGAAGCTAGATTTTATATGGTCTCTTGACTACCCCCCCCACCTTTCATCGCACCAGTTCAGCAAATTTTCGACTTTTTTCATTCTATTTTTTACAGAGCCCGATGGGAGGGGGTTAGGGGGAGGGTGATAATTAGCAAGATTCTTTGATAGCCTTATTAATTCAGCAAAAACCAACAAAGGGGAAAATAATTCTTGACTCTAAAACCTATTTATGCTATATCATAAATATATATTATAAATTATAACTACTCAAGGGATAGTAAATTATGAGTGATGATAAATGGATCACTGTTAAAGAGGCTTCAAGACTATCAGACTTGCACTCGTCCTCAATTAGATGATCAGTTAAAAAATATCGCCTAAAACAGAAATATAGTAAGGCGAGGAAAGACAAAAACTACTACTTTTTCGATCCGAAATTGAGCAAACTTAAGCAGAGTAGA
>CAZSTA010000046.1:0-7492 GCA_964609495.1 uncultured bacterium
AGATAATTCTCCTACGGCTATTGAGATTGCTCAGAAAAGATTGAATACAATAAAAAATTGCTCAGCGTTTGCCCTTTATGAAATTGCAGAGGTGGAGGAGAATGAGTGGGTGGGTGATTCGTATTCACTTATTTAGATGCAGATATAGCGGGTGATACCGGGCAAATGATATCTTAGTATAAAACGAAAGAGTAAGAGTTATGAATGGTTATGATGTTATAATCGTGGGGGCAGGGCCCTCCGGGATATTCACTGCCCTGGAATTAGTTAAAAAGGATAGCGGATTAAATATATTAATTCTGGAGAAGGGAAAGGATATCGAAAGGAGATCTTGTCCCTCTCGCGAGAGAAATATTAAGTGTATTCATTGTAATCCCTGTTCAGTATTGTGTGGTTGGGGAGGCTCAGGAGCCTTCTCCGATGGGAAGTTGACTCTTACTCTCTCCTCCGAGGTAGGGGGACAACTTAGCCATTATATCGAGAATAATTCCTCCTTCGATGGTCGCAATGGGAATGATGATCTCGATTCTCTGCTTCATTATACCGATCAGATCTTCTTGGATTTCGGAGCACCTACCAAAGTTTATGGGATCGATTCAGATGAGATCAATAATCTCCAGCGCAAAGCTTCCCTAGCGGAGTTGAGATATATCCCGGTGCCAATAAGACATTTGGGAACGGAGAGATGTTCCGAGATCCTCCAGCGGATGAAAAATTTCCTGGAAGGAAAAGTTGAGATCAGAACTGAGGTAGAAGTTGACAGGATACTAACCGAGAATTCCCTGGTTACGGGAGTTCATACTAAAAGTGGCGAGGAGATCAAGGGGACCTATGTGGTAGTGGCTCCAGGGAGGGAAGGGGCAGGTTGGCTCTCGAAGGAGGCTAAGAGATTAGGGCTAGAGCTAACTCGCAATCCAGTCGATGTTGGAGTGCGGGTAGAATTGCCTGCGGTGGTCTTTGAACCTTTAACCGAGATCGCTTATGAACCCAAGTTAATTTATTATTCGAAGAGCTTTGATGATAAAGTTCGTATCTTCTGCGTCTGTCCTTATGGAGAGGTCGTAACTGAGAGGATTGAAGACATATTAACCGTTAACGGGCATAGCTATGCTAACAGAAGGACCCAGAATACTAACTTCGCTATATTGGTAAGTAAGACCTTTACCGAGCCATTTAAGGAACCGATCGCTTATGGCAGGTATATAGCGCGCCTTGCGAATTTGCTAGGGGATGGGGTGATAGTTCAGAGATTAGGGGATCTGGAGGCGGGAAGGCGCACGAATGAAGAGCGTCTCGCGAAGGGGATGGTCATCCCTACCCTAAAGGAAGCTACCCCAGGAGATCTGGGATTAGTGCTTCCCTATCGGCATCTTACGAATATAAGAGAGATGCTATCAGCCCTTGATAAGTTGGCGGAAGGGGTATGCTCTCGTCATACCTTACTTTACGGAGTGGAGGTTAAATTTTACTCCTCGAAGTTAAAGCTCTCCGAGTGTTTAGAGACCCAGATAACGAACTTATTCGCGACTGGTGATGGGGCTGGAGTGACCAGAGGACTTATGCAATCTTCAGCCTCTGGTATAGTAGTAGCTAGGGAGATATTGTCCAGAACTTAACACTTGATAAAAATGAAGATTTGTGATACAATGTATATAAGCGACATAAAATCGCTAAAATTGAGAATCACCTGTGGGACGCGGGGAAGAGCCTGTGGAGATGCCTCAATAGAGGATCGATGCCACAGGAAGCCTTGCCAAAAGGCTTGGGTAGTTCACTTCGCAATAGCGTCGGGATAAGATCCGACGCTTATTTATCTATAATAGCTATTCGAGGTTTAAAGATGAAAGAGAGGGGATATCAGAAGTTATATCGCAGTGGAGAGCTTGAAGAGCGAGTTAAAGAGGCTTATGAGCTACTTTCCCCTTGTCGAGTATGTCCTCGTAATTGTCGAGTTGACCGAAAGCAAGGGGAGAAAGGAGTATGTCAAGCAGGTTTTGAGCTTGAAGTCGCCAGCTTCGGAGCCCACTTCGGAGAGGAGCGTCCTCTAGTGGGAAGATCTGGATCAGGCACTATCTTCTTCTCTCATTGCAATCTGAGATGTATTTTTTGTCAGAACTATGATATAAGTCAAATATATAATGGGGAAAAGATATCGGTTGACGAATTAGCCTTGATTATGCTAGAATTACAGCGGAGAGGATGTCACAATATCAATTTCGTATCTCCCACCCACTATGGACCTCAGATTTTGGGAGGGATACTTGAAGCGGCTCGGCGGGGTTTGAATATCCCCTTGGTCTATAACACTGGTGGTTATGATTCTCTTAAGATGCTAAAGCTCCTAGATGGAGTTATAGATATATATATGCCCGATGCTAAGTATGCGAGTGAGGATACCGCTGAGAGACTATCTGGGGCTGGGGATTATCCCCAAGTGGTTAAAGCCGCTTTGAAGGAGATGCATCGGCAGGTGGGAGATTTAGAGATATCAGATCGGGGGGTCGCCGAGAAAGGACTATTAGTCCGCCACCTGGTCCTTCCCAATGGTTTGGCTGGAACCAGAGAGATCATGCGCTTTATCGCTCAGAAGCTCTCACCGAACACCTATGTTAATGTGATGAGCCAATATCGACCGATGTTCAAGGCGAGACGGTATCCTGAGATAAATCGGTCTATAACCAGGGAGGAGTTCCAGGAGGCAATGAGGTTGGCGGAGGAAGAGGGGATTAAGAGGTTGGATGAGAGAAGAAGATGGTAGTAGAATAAGGAGTAATTATCCGTCTTTTAGAGAATTGATGAGATCAGAGAGAGGAATAAAGATATTTCTTTAGAGGAAATAGAAGCTCTTGTTGATGAGGCTGTAAAGACTGTACGCGAGGGAGATTATTCTTATTAAATCAAAAGGGGGGAATTTTTTGTACCGCATAATCGAAAGACAAGATCTGGCTCCAAATGTCAAGTTGTTTCGCATCGAGACTCCCTTCATCGCTCGTAAAGCTCAACCTGGACAGTTCGTAATAGTTAGGATACATGAGGAAGGGGAACGAATACCCCTTACTGTCGCCGATTTCGATCGAGAAGGGGGAACGATCACTCTCATCTTTCAAGAAGTGGGAAAGACGACTAAGATGCTGGGAACTTTTCGAGAAGGCGATGAGATCTTGGATGTGGTTGGTCCTCTCGGAAGGCCTACCGAGATCGAGAAATACGGAACGGTAGTTTGTGTAGGAGGAGGGGTAGGAATAGCTTCTGTCTATCCAATCACCAGAGCATTAAAGGAGGCGGGCAATAGGGTGATCTCGATCATCGGTGCTCGCTCTAAGAATCTGCTGATCTTAGAGGACGAGATAAGAGAGGTTAGCGATGAGCTATATATAACCACCGATGATGGCTCCTACGGAAGAAGAGGGTTCGTCAGTGATGAGTTAAAGCGGCTTATAGAGGAGGGATGGAAGATAGATTGGTCTATCGCTATTGGACCGGCAGTTATGATGCGAGCAGTGGCGGAGACTACCCGCCCTTATAATATTAAAACTATGGTAAGCTTGAACTCGCTGATGGTGGATGGCACTGGGATGTGCGGTTGTTGTCGGGTGGAAGTTGGAGGGAGAACGAGATTCGTCTGCGTTGATGGACCTGATTTTGATGGTCATCAGGTGAATTTCAAATTACTATTATCTAGACAAAGGATCTATCTGGATGAGGAGAAGATAGCTCTGGAGAAATACGAGGCTGTCAAAGAAGGGGTGAGTTAGAGTGGCTCTGGATTTGAATAGACAAGCGATGCCTAAACAGAAACCACAGGTGAGAGCGAAAAATTTCTCGGAGGTCGCTTTAGGATATGACGAGGAGACCGCTATAGCTGAGGCGAGTAGATGTATTCAGTGCAGGAAGCCCACCTGTATCGCTGGCTGTCCGGTGGAGATAGATATACCCGCTTTTATTAAACTCCTCAAGGAAGGAAAGTCTCTGGAGGCTATTCGGAAGATCAAGGAGAAGAATAATCTTCCTGCTATATGTGGAAGAGTATGTCCTCAGGAGGAGCAATGTGAGATCGCCTGTGTATTAAGTAAGAAGGAGGCGCCGGTCGCTATCGGAAGGTTGGAGAGATTCGTATCAGATTTTGAGATGGACTACGGAATCGAGAAGCCGGAAGTTCCTCCTAGCAACGGTAAGAAGGTAGCGGTGATCGGGGCTGGTCCTGCTGGATTGACCGCGGCGGGAGATCTAGCGAAGATGGGATACTCGGTCACTCTCTTCGAAGCTCTTCACCTAGCTGGAGGGGTGCTGAGCTATGGGATCCCCGAGTTCAGATTGCCAAAGAAGATCGTCCGAACCGAAGTCGATTATATCCGTAGTTTGGGAGTAGATATAAGGACCAGCAATGTCATCGGTAAGCTCTTCACGTTGGATGAACTATTTGATGAGATGGGCTACAACGCGATCTTCATCGCGACCGGAGCTGGACTTCCCTCCTTTATGAATATCCCCGGGGAGAATTTAAACGGGGTTTACTCGGCTAATGAGTTCCTGACTCGCTCCAATCTGATGAAGGCTTGGAAGTTTCCCGAGGCTGATACTCCCATAAAGATCGGGAAGAAGGCGATAGTGATCGGAGGAGGGAATGTCGCGATGGATTCGGCGAGAACCGCCCTTCGCTTGAGCAAGGGAGGGGCTGAGGTGAGTATCATCTATCGTCGCTCGGAGAAGGAAATGCCAGCGCGTAATGAGGAGATCGAGAACGCGAAGGAGGAGGGAATAAACTTTATGCTCTTAACTAACCCAGTTCGTTACCATGGCACTGCGGATGGTTGGGTAAAATCTGTGGAGTGCATCAAGATGAAACTTGGTGAACCTGATGCCTCGGGACGCGCTCGCCCGATTCCTATCGAGGGGTCTGAGTTCACGCTGGAGGTTGATGTCGTTGTGGTCGCTATTGGCCAGGGACCCAATCCACTTCTGCTGGAGAATGCTGGGTTAGAGCTGAACAGATGGGGATATATAGTAGCTGATCCGGAAACTGGTCAGACCTCCCGACCAGGAGTATTCGCTGGAGGTGATATCATAGGGGGATCGGCGACGGTGATTAAAGCTATGGGAGAGGGCAAAAGAGCGGCTCGAGCCATCGATGCCTATCTGAAGAACAAGTAGATCGGATTTTACTTCTGACAGTTGGGACAGAAGAAAGAGCTTCTTCCTCCTATGATAGCATGCTTTATCGTCCCTTGGCACTTGTAGCAAGGCTTTCCGCTTCGACCATAGACTTTGAGGTAGTTCTGAAATTTTCCCTCTTCGCCATCTGCATCCACGTAATTCGCTATAGTGGTCCCACGGTGCTTAATCCCCTCGGCTAAGGTCTCCCTGATAGCCTTGAAGAGCTCCTCGATCTCCCCTTCTGATAGAGAATTAGCTTTCCTATCGGGGAGAATTCTTGCTCTGAAGAGGATCTCGTTTGCATATATATTTCCTATTCCAGCGATGAAGCTCTGATTTAGGAGCAAGGGTTTGATCTGCCCTTTGCGTTTGTTGAGCAACTTCTTGAACCTCTCTAAGGTGAAATCATCCTCAAGAGGTTCGGGGCCCAGGTTGGATAATCCTGATATCACTGGGTCTTCCAAAGAGGAGACTAGATATAGCCGGGCGAATTGGCGAGCATCGTTTAAGCGCAGTTGAGAGCCATCCGTAAAGTGAAAGATCAGATAAGTGTGCTTCTCTCGGGGGACGTCCTTCTCTAGGCAGACTAATTGTCCAGTCATCTTTAGATGAGCGATCAATTTCTTATCGGAATCTAAGGAGATGATCAGATATTTACCTCGCCTTCTCACCTCGGTGAAGAGGCGTTTTTCGAGTGCTGTCGCGAATTGCTCTGGAGAAGGAAAGCCTATCGAAATCGGATCTAGTATCTCTACCTGGGCGATAGTCTTTCCTACGACCCTCTTTTGTAATCCTCGCTTTATCGTCTCTACTTCCGGCAGCTCTGGCATCCTGGCTCTCCTTTAATAAGGGAACTTTTTAACCTTGAGCTTTATTTGAAGTAAAAGTTTCCTTTTATAGTTCATCATATAATTTATCTTTATCAACCCGAAGGGTTCTCCTCAAGGGAGTTTCCTCATCTTCCCGTAGAACTTTCTCTAACATCACTAGCTCAGCCTCACCCTTATCATCTTTCCTCTCGAATTGGAAGTTCGCGATCCCAAACCCACCTAGAGAGATCACATCGCCATTGCTGAGGAGATGTTCCTTTACTGCTTGGAGATTAACGAAAGTTCCATTAGAGCTATCCATATCTTTTAGGATGAAGTCATCGCCTTTACGGATTACCTGAGCATGCTTACGGGATACTCTTGGCTCGTTGATCACTATATCATTGTCTTCGTCCCTTCCTATCGTAAACTTCTCCCTAGTCAAAGGGAATCTATCCCCAAATTTCATCTCTTAATTCCTCCTCCATAAATTGCTATAACATCACAGGTTTCCCAGTCTCAGCAGATTCCAGAATAGCACAGACGATCTTGGTCACCGCCAAGCCATCCTCACCGGTTACCATTGGTTTTTCATCTTTAATTACACAATCGGCGAAGTATCTTATACTTTCAGGAGCGAAGCCTTTAGGTTTACCATAAATAGTGGGGCAGATTATAACATCGGGATAACTGGCAGACTCCTGGGTATACTTTTGGAGCACTCTATGATGACTAGCATCAGCATAGATAACGCCCTTTGTGCCGACTAATTCTAACTTAAAATCGATTATATTGGGTGCGCTTTCCGGTAAAATCCAATTATTCTCAACAATTGCGGTAGCACCATTTCTGAACTCCAGAGTAGCTTGATAGAAATCGGGGGTATCGATGCCCATCCCCTTCAGAACTTTGGAGGAAGAAACAGCATAGACTTTTATCACCTCATCGGCGATCAACCATTGAACCAGATCTACCGCATGACTTCCCACGAACCACTCAACCGAGGATTTGCTCGCCCATTTTATCACCTTGGTGGGAATCATTATAGTATCGCTTAGGCGAGCATAAGCCATCACTGGCTCTCCTAGCTCTCCCTCCTCTATAGCCTTCTTAGCCTTGAAGAAGGGGGGATTCCAGCGGTTGTGGAAATCCACCATTAATTTCACTCCTTCCGCTTTGACCGCGGATAATATCTTCTCACAATCTTCAACGGTGGTTGCCATCGGTTTCTCTAATAATATCTGTTTGCCTGCTCTAGCTGCTTCTATCGCTATCTCAGTGTGGGCGAAATCAGGAGTAGCGATGGATACCCCTTGAATTTCCTCGTTTTCGAGCAATTCTCCGAAATCAGTATAATAGTTCTTAACCCGATAGGTCTCTGCTATCCCTTTAAGTCTCTCTCCATCGGTATCACATATAGCTATAAGTTCTGCCCCAGGGTGATCGGAATACACCCTCACGTGCATCTCTCCCCAACCGCCTACGCCTATTACTCCGAAACCCACTTTATTCATCTACGATGCCTCCTT
>CAZSTA010000046.1:7592-20487 GCA_964609495.1 uncultured bacterium
AACCGCCTACGCCTATTACTCCGAAACCCACTTTATTCATCTACGATGCCTCCTTTTTAGTTATAATCTGGGATAAAAAATCTACTTATTATTATCATTTATATATATCGCCTCGACTATCTACCTCTAATATATCTATTGATTTACTTTTTTGATTAACACGATATATAATTCTAATGTCGCCAATTCGATAGCGATATCTCCCTTTATGTTTCCCCTTCAGACGTTTAATTATCCGAGGATTAGGGTGATAAAAAGGCGAGATATTACAGATATGATCGAAGGCTTCAGCAATTCTTCTCTGGGTTTTCCGATCTCTACTCTCAATAAACTTCCTTGCGAATGATGATATTCTCTCTATTGTATAGACACTTTCCCTCATAAATCTAATTTACGACGAAGCTCTTCCCAACTAACTCCTTCTCCCCTAGATAATTCTGCTTCTGCTTCTTTAATGTTATCCACCACTATCTGATCGGCATTGATATTAGCTGTAGCTTTCCAATCCTCTATCAATTCTATCACTTTATCCCAATCACCACCGATCTCACTTTCACTTATTGTTTTTAATAGCTCTAAGATAAATCCCACTTTCTCTTCATCATCGAAGTGTTTTAGCCATTCGAAGTGGGATAAGACATCAGTTACTGGCAGATATATTAAGTCATCAGGATATTTTTTGGTAACTAAATCCATCTTATAAATTCTCCTCCCTCAATCAACATCTTCGAGCCTCTTGACTGTTATTCTACTAACTCCTCCCCAAGTTCCCACCCAAACATAATCTTCATCAGCTACTATCGATTCAACTCTATTGTTGACCAATCCATCCTCAAGGGGAAAATTTCTCCACTCTCCGCTTTTCTTATCATATCCACTCAATCCGCTATCAGTTCCCACCCAGAGATAATTATCATCGATCGCTAGAGATAAAACATCGTTATCGATCAACCCATCACGGGTATCAAAAATACTCCACCTCTAACTTCTCAGCTCGTATCTGCCTAACCCGATCTCCAATATTCCAAACCAGATAGCATCTTTATCCACGCCTATTGAGGTGAAATCGTAATTCTCCTGTATCTCAGGGATGTTAATAGCGCTCCACTTATTAGACGCCTTGTAGTATGCGATAATTCCCCTATTCATTGCCACCCAAACTTTATCCTCGATAACCACTACTGAGTTGGCAAGGAAAGCGCTAGGGAGATCATATCCCTATCTACATATAATACAAAATTACTCCATTCTCCGTTTGTTTTATATCTGCTTAACCCCTCCTTTATCTTTGAGATTATCACTTCAATTTAGGGGAATATCACCGCTTTAATCGCAGATATCTTCTCCTTATTATCGATCACCTCGAAAGCCTCTACTACTTCATCCAAAGGATAACGATTAGTTATTATCGGCTTCATCTTAACCATGCCAGCCTCTAATATCTTAATGGCTTTGAAGAGATCGGCATAAGCATAGTTAGCCGCAGTGATTAAGCTCCGCTCCCCACTCATAGCCTCGGGCGTCAGTTGTAGAGTATCGGATAAGCCAGCTAATAGAATTGTGTGTCCGCCTCTCTTCAAAAGTTCCATCCCCTCCAGAACACTCTCTGGAGAGCCAATAGTATTAAATACCGCGTTTATCCCTAAGCCATTAGTTACATCCATTACTAATTCCTTCACGCTCTCTCTATTAGCGTTCACCACATAATCAGCGCCGAACTCCTTCGCCAGCTTCAGAGGGCTATCATAGATATCGGAGGTGAATACTCTAGTTACGCCATAGCCTCTCGCAGTCTGAATTATGGATAAGCCAATAGGACCGGTTCCCATAACCAGAATATCATCACCTACGAAGAGATCAGCTAATTCCAGCGCATGTATCGCTACTCCTAGACCATCGAGCAGAGCCGCCTCCTCGAAGGAGATATTATCTGGGAGTGAGTAAGCTTTATCACTCCATAGAGTGCAAAATTCCGCCATTCCTCCGGGGTTATATTCGAGCTCCTCCCATCCCGCGCCATGTCCATGATGCTTCACCTCGGCGCAGAGATGTTGCTTTCCAGTCTGGCAGTAGTAGCAGGTCTCACAGCTTCTAAAGGGAAGAGCGAGGATTCTCTGCCCGATTCTCTCTGGAGATACTTTCGTTCCCACCTCGACTATCTCTCCAGCGAACTCATGTCCTAAGATCATATTGGGGGGATTAGGTCTATGATATCCTAAAGTATGCCAGGACCAGGGATTCTCCCCGTGAAGATAACGAATATCAGAGCCACATATCCCACAAGCCTTGACTCTCACCAGCACCTCATCTTCTGCTGGCTTAGGAGTTGGAACTTCAGCTACTCTTAATTTATAAGGCTCTTCTAAAACTGCTGCTTTCATATCGATCTTCCTCTCTTAATCTAGAGAAATAGCAAAATTAACACCAAGATAACTATAGCTATCGCTGGTATATTAACCTGGGGAGGAGGCTTAGGTTTCTCCTCCGACTCTAAAGTTATACGGCGAGAAGCTATGTTATCCATCTCATTCGTTTCTGCGATTATATTATCGGGATCTACAACCGTATATATCTCGTAATCCCCCGGTTTAATTTTCTCAGTTCGCCAAATGTAGTTAAGAGTTGCTTCCTCTCCAGTAGAGAGGCTAGAGGTTAATTTATCCGTATCTATTTGCGATCCGCCAGCAGAAGGGTCACCCTGAAAAATTCGGACTAAGACGCTATTGTGCTTCGGATCCTCATCCCCCACGTTTCTCACGGTCACAGCTATAGCGACATCTTCTCCTGCTTTCGGATAGGTTGGATCGAAGAAGACGGAGGAGATAATTAGATTGGGTCTTTCTGGCTCCCCTCCCTCTTGGAAGCCAGCGGAGATAACTAAAGCGAAATCCTGTATTTTCTGAGGGATGTTAGCCGCTTCCACTTCGAAGGTGTATTTGCCCCTTGTGGGGAATGAGACCAATACCTGCTCTACATTGTTAACTCGATCGTGAGCAGTATCGAAGGGAGCGATGAAGTCATTCCCGTAGAACTTCTCTCCATTAGGGGAGATTATAGTTAGATCTAAATCGTTAACCAAGGTCCTTCCCGGATAATCGGTCCAAACCAGAGTTGCCTTCAGGGGAACATTGCTCGTCATCACATCGTAGGAGAAAGTTCTTCTCCCACCAGTAGATAAGCCCTCTTTATTATCAATATACACCCAAGATTGAGGAGGTGAGGGAAATAGACTATTAGCTAAGTTCACTCGACCCCACCCTTGAACGTTGTCCGGACGATATTTGATCTCTTGAGAAGCCCCTGTTCCATACTGACCGGGCACCAGATCAACTGCTCCATTGATTAGAGTTGCTTTGAGAAGAGCGGCGCTGGGTGAGGATAAGCCTTCCAGCTCTGTATAGAACTCTCGAACTAAAGCCGATATCCCCGAGACTAGAGGAGTCGACATACTCGTTCCTCCCATAAATATATACCAATCATTATGGACTCCCCAACCTGTTCCTCCTAATTGAGAACGGCATGAGATTATATCGGTCCCTGGAGCAACCACATCGGGTTTGATCCGATCGTCATCTGTAGGGCCACGACTGGAGAAAGCCGCTAATCCTACTTTATTACTTGAGATTCTATCTCTATTGATAGGATCTACCGGGAAGCTGCTCCCCCAAACATTCCCCCAGGTGGACCCAGTTAATCCCCCTGAATTAGCTGGGCGTTCTGTCTCTGTCGCTCCCACAGTAAGACAGTTCTTAGCGGTGCCAGGTGAGCAAAGGGAGTCGAGATCTACAACTCCATTTCGATTAGAATCTAATCCCTCGTTCCCTGCCGCGAAGACTATCAGCATATCTTTATTATCCCAAACGAATTGATCTGTTTCCTTCGCATAAGTGGTATAGTCTCCATCCACCGGCTCTCCCCAGCTATTGCTATGTATCCTCGCCCCATCGCGATAAGCTTGCTCATAGAGGATTTTGAGATCTACGGGAAGTCCCCCTAAACCGCCTCTATCATCGAGGACGGATTGTAATACCAACTTGGCAGAAGGAGCCATTCCCTTAAATCTTCCTCCCGACATCTCTCCGCTTCCTAATACCGAACCAGCTACGTGAGTTCCATGCCCATGTGGATCGCTGGCATCATTTGGTCTTCCCAGGGCATATAGAGAGACCACTCGGCCTCGAAAGTCTTTATTTAAGGAGGCATCGGTTTTCCCACTATCCAGCCCAGTATCGGCTATCGCGACTATCTGTCCCCTTCCAGTTAGAGGGGAGGAATTATTCCAAGCCGTGTCTGCTTCCAGGATCTCAGCGGCTATATCGTTGAGAAGGCGAGGGGGAATATATTCTTCAAGCCACTTCACTTCTGGAAGCTGGGAGATATCAGGAATGAAATCCCGAAGGATAACCGCTCTGATCTTATCCTCTCCAGTTGATAGGACCTTCCCCTTCCAATCCTCGATCTTCTTCACAACTTTGGGAACATCGGTCGGCTTATAGACAAGGATATCTAAAGTTACCTCCCCAGTCCCAAAGGCTCGAGAAAGACCTTCTCTGGTAACCTCGACAGCCAATTTGGGATTTACCTTGTAGGCAGGCTCATAGACTCCAATCCATTGGATAAAGGATAGTTTCGCCACTTTATCTCGCACTCCGGGGACTAGTTCCGCTAAGAATGCGTTTTGCGGGATATAGTCGAATAACTTACCTCCTAGAAGTTCGACCTGTTTCTTCCATTCAGGCTTGATTGGTCCAACGAATTGGATAATATAATGGTTGGTGGGACCTACAAGCTCCAAAGCCCGAGGAGGAGTAGGCATAGGGCCAGTGGTATCGATCTCAACACCAGCCACTTTGATCAAGGTGCTCTCTTTCAATTCCTCAACTTCGAAACCCATATCCTGGATCAACTTCAAGTCTAAGTCTTTAATCTTAGCTACAACAAAGCTTTCATATTCGGCAAGTATATCGATCCCAGTCCTTTTTAACTCGTTTAATTGCATCGCACTTTCGAAGTATATCCTTGCTGAGATAAATTCTTCTTGTCCCCAAGCAATTGAAGTGAAGATAATACAGGTTGTTATGATTAGGGCAAGCAGAATTGAGAGTCTGATCTTTCTCATTTGATTTCCCTCCAAATTAAGAAGTTTCAAAATTTTTTGTCTGAGATGTTCGAGATCGGATTAGACCTTGAACTCATATAAATCACCCTCCCCTCAAGGGAGAGGGAAGAATCATCAAGAGAGGGACTTAATTATGTTCCCTCTCCCCTGGTGGGAGAGGGAAATTATATCTTGAACTAACTAGCGAAAAGTTAAGAATAACCAATCACTTACTCGAAATCTCTATATCTGCCGAGGTGTTAGCGGTAACCTTATCTCCTCTCTCATCGAAACCTCGAACTTCCAGCGAGTTCACCACTTTGCCTGGGCTGGTATCTCCCTTGATTCTTCCCTTGATCCTTATCTCTATCTCTTTTCCTTTGGGAAGAAGGGGAATATTCCACAGGATTATCATCTGCTCTGGCTCAGGTGTATCAGGGATTATCCTTCGGGAAGCACGATCATCACTGTTGTCCTCAACGAATAGTATATCTTTTGATAAGATATCACTCACAGATATATTATGTATATGTTGTCTCCCCCTATTGATTAAAGTGATTATATAGACTATTCCATCTCCAGGGTGATAGGAGTTGGAAAGCGCCTTCTTTTTGACTTCAAGCTTTGACTTTGGTATCTCGATCGCTGCGCTAGCGGAGTTTTTATTGCTGGCTAAATTTCCCTCCTTGGATATAGACTCGACCGAGATCGTATTTACTATACCCTCCCTATCTATTCTGGGATCAACCTTGATGATAGCTGATATCTCGATCTTATCTCCGCTTGCTAAGTTTCCTAAACTCCAGAATATATTTCGTCCTACGACCGCTGAAGGTAAAGGATCGCTCGACATAAAGAAAACATCGTTGGGAAGCTCCGCTTTGATCACGATTTGGCTTAATCCCTGGCCAGTATAATTCGTTATAATTATGGAGTATTTCTCATTGCGACCTGCTAGTAGAATTTCGTTCTCAAAAATTTGTTCTATGAGCAATATATTGGAGGTCATCAATTTGGCTGGAGTTCGTTCCTTCTCAGCTTCAACTTCGAATATTGTTCTCTCTTTTAAGGGAAGGGGAGATGTAATTTGTTCGGGGATGAAGGGATTGGGGAAGCTGTCCTCGATCTGAGATAATTTATCCCCTATAAGCGAGGGGATATCTTTCTTCTCGGCGAGGAGAGGAGATATAGCTCGACTTTTGGGGAGAGGTTGGATAGTCTTTCTCATTCGAGTAGGATAAGATCTTTTCTCCTCCCCTATTGGAGGGGATAACTCCCCTGAGCCAACCCTTAGGGCGTAACGGATTATGTACTCTTTGGAGGCAAGAGTATCTCTTGTCCCTTTAGAAGTTAAACTGCTAAGAAATTCATCGCTCCAAAGAGGATAGATCACGCTCTTCTCCACACTTTTTAGAGGTGGATTTTCGAGGTTATCTTTCCTATCAATCTTCACTGGCTCGGTTAATTTATCTCGGAGAGGAGCGGATATTATCTCTTTACCTATAGTAGATCGAAGCGCGGGTTTTATTTCCCTTACTTTGACCTTTATAACCTCTTTCAGCAGGGACTCTATTTCGATTTTTTCCCCTACCATCTTGGGGATTAGTGTTTGTATCCCACTTATAGATTCTACTAAAAGGGGCTTAACTTCACCTTCGCTCTCTATGATCTTTGCTCTAATCTCTAGGGGTTTAGAAGGCTCGACCTTCTTTAAGGCTGGCTTACTTACAGATGTTAAGCTAAGTTCAGATTCTTCTACTTCCTCCTTCTCCGCAAGGGAGGGTGATCTCTCCTCAGCTTTTAGCGATTTAGGGGAAGGGATCCCTCCCTCCACCCTTCCTATATTAATTGTGGGAATATGCTCTAAGTGGGGTGGCTCTATGGGGAATTTTGCCTCTTGTTCCTTCATAATCATCTTAGGAGTCGAGATCATCTCCTCCGTTTCGCTCCTATCCGATTCTATCAGAGCGATAAGGGATAAAGCAGAGAAGTGATTAGGCTCAAGCTTTCTGAGGCGCTTGAGCCAATTTTTGACCTGAAGTAAATAATAGCTTTGACTTGGGGAGTTTTGCTCCAACTCCATCGCTCTTAGATATAGGGATAAAGAATACAGATAAGTGCTCTCTTTAACTCCTTCGTTGTCTTTGGCGGCTTTTTCCCAAGCCCCCCATCTCTCCCTTTCATCATACTTCGTCGGATCATCGGTGGCAGTGAGCAGAATCTTCATAAAATCATCGCCTGCCCTCTCGAATTTTCCCTGGGAGAGAGCATCCAATCCTTGTTTATACAGCTCGAATAGATCATTGGGTAAAGATCTCCCCTTAGCTAATTCCTCCTGATATCTCTCGATGGAGAAGGGGAATTGAAGGGAGATCTCTCCCTCCTCAGTTTGAGTTATAGCAGGCAAGTTAAATAGAAGAAGCAATATTAATATAACAAGCCGAAACTTACATTTAGGGGGAGGAATCCTCCCCTCTACCCCTCCTACTTTATTTATAGGTTTCATCTCAAATCAGGCACGAAGACCCCGACTGATTGAAAAGAAAATCAGTCGGGGAGGAGTGCCTATCTCCCTCCCTATTAAAAGCAGTTGATTTCTCAAAGGCCCTTGTGGTAGGGGAGGAGGGAACCTCCTCCTCCCCATGACAAGGGTTTTCCACTAATATAAAGTGGTTTCTCCACCTTTCGGTGGGTTAGAGCCTCATCGGGATTGTTAAGAGGGGTTTTTAAGCTCGACAGCACTGTTCCTACCTCACAGAACTGTTTAACCATCAAGCCACAGAGCGGAAAGCTTGAGGAGCACTCGCAGATGTGTATGTATCTCACCCTCTTAACTGCTCCTAACTTGCGTTAGGCCCCTAGTCAACCAGGGCCTGCTCTCGCAAGCCCCTACTGATTCTTAATCAGTAGGGGTTGTTGACCGCTATTATCACCTGTAAAAAAGGGGACTTTTGCAGTCAATAGGACTCAAGTGTTCTGGTAACTTTTGCTTCCAATAAAACTCAAGGTAAAAAAGTTCCCTTTACGTAATTATTTCTTCTCTAAGATAGCATCTATCTCCTGATCTTGAGCGGAGAGGATTACTGCTGTCCGTTTCCACTCCTTATATCCTTCTTTAACCAATCTAATTTCATAGCTTCCGGGGGCGAAGGAGGAGATTATAAGGTCGGTCAATCCTTGCAACTGACCATCTATGTAAATCTTAGCTCCTGGAGGAGTGGATTTTATGGTCAAGGAAGAGGTGGTTTTAGCTAGCTCTGCTCTTAGCTGAGCTACCTGTCCCGCCCGGATATCCACTGTTTGGCGCCAGCTGCTATATCCATTTTTGCTAACTCTGATTTTATACTTTCCCACGGGGAGATCACTTATAGTATAAGGAGTCTCCCCTTGTAGTTCTCCTCCTATATATACTTGAGCTTTACCTGGTTCACTGCTGATCTCAAGTCCACCTGTCTCTGGTATAAGTTGAACTTTCACTTCGTTATCCCTATTGGCGATTACTCTCGTTCTCTTCTTCCAAGTCTGATATCCATCTTTAGCTAGCTCCAAGGTATAGTCCCCGGTGGGAATAGATTCGAGAATTAAGGGAGTAGTGCCTTCAATTTCTCCATCCAAATAAACTAGGGCAGATGAAGGAGTGGAGGTTATCATTAGTTTGCCAAAATGAGCCTCAAGACTTGCTTGAATTCTGATTATATCATTAGCTTTTATAGTTACTACCTCCTTCCAAGTATCATATCCGCTCTTTATAAGCTTGATCCTGTAAACTCCAGGAGGGAAAGAGGTGAGGGATAGAGGGGTCTTTCCTCTATCCTCATCGTTTATATATATCTCTGCAGATGCAGGGATAGAATTTATAGATAACCATCCGAGTGCTTCTGATAGAGTGATCTCTACCTCGACTCTCTGTTGCTCCTCCACAGTTACAATATCTTCATACTCCTGATACCCCTCCTTGCTCAGTCTGAGTTTATATTGGGCGATAGGTATATTAGGAATAGTAAGAGGAGTTTTACCTTTGAGTTCTTCATTTAAGTAAACATTAGCCCCATAGGGAGAAGAGGTGACGAAAAGCGTTCCTTGAGCTCTCTCTAAAGTGATCTCTACTTCTCTGCTAAGAGCAGAGGGCATGAATAGCTTACTGATCCAACTTTTATACCCTTTCTTCGAGATTCTGATATCATAATATCCCGTCTCAAGATCCCGGATGATCAGAGGAGTCATACCTTTGAAGTTTCCTCCGATATATACTTCCGCCTCTGCTGGTTTAGAAATAATCGTTAATATTGGTTCTGGTTCCTCTTCAGAGAGAGATAAGGGAATATCTAAGAGATTAGTCTTATCAGAGTGAACTTCAATCAACTTTTGCCAATCGTCGTATCCTCTTAAGCTCACCTTGAGGTGATGTTGACCTATTAGGACCTCCTCGATAGTGAGGGGAGTAGTTCCTTTTTCCTCTCCATCTAAATAAACCATAGCCTTATCTGGAGATGATTTTACCCTAATAGCCCCTTTGGGGATAGCTATCTCTATCCGTTTCGACTTAAGGGTAACTATGACCTTCCCCATTTCCCTGGGCTTTAGCGTGATCTCCTCGTTCCACTCCTCATATCCATCCTTAATCAATTTCACTTGGTGGGATCCGGACAGTATAGCATCGAGTTCAAGTGGTGTTTTCCCTTTTAGCTGTCCATCTAAGTAAACCTGAGCTTTATCAGGAGTAGATATAATAGCTAAAGAACTCACAATTTTTTCTCGTACTTGTTCAAATAATTTTATTATCTTAGGGGGATGATAGGTGGGATCTAGTTGTAGCGCTGGATCGATTTGGAGGCTGTTTTTGAAGGCCTCTTGCGCCTTATCGAAATCGTTTAATCCTATGTAAGTAAAGGCTAGATACTCATACGCCTCTACTAAGTCCTTTTTATCCTTTGGATTAAGATCTATCGCTTTTTTTAACTCGGTGATAGCCTTTTCGAATAAACATTGATAGTAGTAGGACTTTCCCAGACCCAGGTGGCCCGAGGGATGATCGGGGTCTAGGTTTATCGCCTCTTTGAAGCTGTTCTCTGCGTTCTCAAAATCGCCTTCGTCAAGATAGGACAAACCTTCTTTGATACTATCCTCATAAGTTGTGGCTTGAACAATTGGGGCAAGAGATAACATCACTAAGATAATCGGTATGAGGAAGCAAATTCCTGAACCGATTAACCTCTTCAAGCCGAAACCCAAGTTTCGGTTATTCGGCTTGCTTTGACTATCCCTCCTATATCTGAGAATCCCCCCTATAATTATCCCTTTATGACGCATTCTTTCTCTCCTTTATAAGGAAACTTTTTAATTCTGGTAACTTTTGCAGACAAAAATATATAAGGTTAGAAAGTTACCAGAACACTTGAGTTTTACTTCCGGCGAAAGTTTCCTTTATCCCTCCTCCAGTTTAACTGACACCCTTATCTCTTCATTGGACTTGATAGTTATATCCTCAATCGCATCAATATGTCCCTCCCGGCTTATCCTGATCTGGTGCTTACCGGCTGGGATATTATCTTTAGTGAGGGGTGTTTCCCCTATCTCTTTTCCATCTAAAAACACCTTTCCCCAGGGGACGGAGTTTACCGCGATAGAACCAAAAAGTTGCTTCAAAGTAAGCGATACATCTATATTTTCTCCAGGGGCAACCTCGACGGTGCGCGTTGCCTCGGCATATCCGTCCATCTGAGCTGTGATCTGATGGGTATCGATTGAGACCTCGCTTATAGTTTGGGGCGATTTCCCAATGTGCTTTCCATCAAGGTATATTTTAGCTGAGCTAGGATTAGTAGTTATCTTGAGCGAGCCGACTTTTGGCCTTGCGGCTTCTTCGATAGCAGATTCAAGTCTTCTTATCTCCTCCTTAGCTCTGTCAGACAAACTACCATCGGTGGTTCGCTCAGCGACCTTCCGCCACATAGCTAAAGCATCCTTATATCTATTCTGATCATCATGGATTAGGGCTGAAGATTTATAAGCCAAGACATAATTGGGGTCTCTATTTAAAGCTTCCTGATATTCACTAAGAGCCTGAGGATAGTTACTTAAGCCACGATAGATTTCGCCTATCTTGTAATGGAGTTCAGCACCGTCAAAGCCTAGCTCTAAAGCTCTTTGGTAGATCTTAAGAGCCTGTTCATAATCGCCCAACTTTTCATAAGACCTACCTAGACCAAGATGAGCAGGGAAGTTGTCTTCATCCAATTCTAACACTTTACTATACCCAGCTATAGTTTGTTGGTAATCGCCAACTTTCTCATAGCTTTTTGCCAAGCCAGATAAAGCTTTTTCAAGAGTCGGATTTAATTCAACAGCCCTCTTGTAATTCGGTATCGCTTTTTGATATTCCTCGGTATGGTATAGCTTTTCGCCCTGCTCTAAATATCGCAGAGCTCTCTTTTCTTTACTTAGCAGCCCCCCTGCTGAGAGAGAGATGAGAGCGACGGTAACGACAAGAAGCGCAATTATTCCCACTATCAACTTCTTGTTGGGGCTCCGTTTCTTGGCAACGGGGACTAGAGGGCGGGGAGTGATCAAAGTATTTACCCTAGTCATTTTTCTGGCCTGCTTTGCAGCTCGCCTGAAATTCTTTACCAACTCATCCACATTCTGATACCTATCCTCCTTCCCCTTAGCCAGGGTCTTCATCACCACTTTCTCTACCACTTTAGGTAGGCCAGGATTAGCTTGAGTCAAGGGAAGAGGTTCGCTATTTACATGATGAAAGGCGATGGAGAAGGGATCATCACCCTTGAAGGGAAGCTCTCCGGTTAGCATCTCGTAAAGCATCACTCCTAGGGAGTAGATATCGGAACGCTCATCAACCCGCTCACCCTTCACCTGCTCAGGGGACATATACTCCGGAGTCCCCATAATCATCCCTACCTTCGTCTGCCAAGTAGCATTAGTTATGCGGGCCACTCCGAAGTCCATAATCTTGACCCTTCCTTCCCTATCGATCATTATGTTTTCTGGCTTTATATCGCGATGGATTATCCCATTCCTGTGGGCATGACTTAAAGCATCTCCCACTTGAGATAGTATAGTCAGGTTCTCCTTGAGCGATAGAGGAGCTTCTTTTTGAATTATCTCTCGCAATGTCTCGCCATCTATTAGCTCCATAACGATATAGTGGGTGTTATCCTTGATATTTACATCATATACTTGACAAACATTGGGGTGATTAAGTTTGGCTACAGCTTGAGCTTCTCTACGAAAGCGTTCGACAAGATCGGGATCGGTGGTGAGTTGAGGAGGGAGAACCTTGATCGCCACATAGCGATTGAGATTTGTTTGAAATCCCTTATAGATAATAGCTACCCCACCTCGACTTATCTCCTCAATTATCTTGAAATTTCCTAAAGTTTCTCCGATCATTGAACTTACTCCACTTTTAGATACGACTATGATTTCGCGCTTTTTGAGAACGCCGAACTAAGAACTCCCTCTCCCAGCGGATTTTTGGATAAGGGGTATGTGTAATATAAACTCCCCAAAAACCCGCATTAATAGCAGACTTTTGAAAAATATGCAAAGGTATAGGATATAAGAAGGTTGCTTATTTTACTTCCTCTCTAGCCCAACTTTAACGGTTAATAATTTGAGGCTGTTCACCTCCCCCAAGGAAATGAGCGAGGAGTTATTGCAGTACTTCCCTTTGAGGTTTCCCAGCTTTGATAAATTTCCCTATCTGTCAAAGTCGGGCTATAAAGAGATGAACTTTCAGAAGTGCTCTCCAATTAGAATTAATATCTTCTCTTCCCA
>CAZSTA010000047.1:0-20446 GCA_964609495.1 uncultured bacterium
AAAGGTAACTTTTTTAACCGTGAGTTCTATTTGAGGCAAAAAGTTACCTTTTAGGAGAGAATTTCTCCCCCCAATTGCTGGCAAAAGTTTCCCTCTCTACTCTCCTAAGTAAGCTCCTATAACCCGAGGGTCGTTCTGAACTTGCGAGGGAGGTCCCTCCGCTATTTTCCGCCCATAATTTAATACTACCACGTTATCCGATATCTCCATCACTAAGCTCATATCGTGCTCTACCAAGAGAACAGTTACTCCCTTATCCCTTATCCGATAGATCAAATCCCCTAACTCCTCCGTCTCCCTGGTATTCAATCCCGCGGCTGGTTCATCTAAGAGGATAACCACCGGAGCAAGGGCAAGAGCTCGAGCGATCTCCAATAATCTCTGCTGACCAAATGGCAGATCATAAGCGAATTCATTCGCTCTATCCTCTAAACCAACGAATCTTAAGATCTCCAAAGCCTTCTCCAATATCGATCTCTCTTCAGCTCTACAGAGCGGAGATTTAAACGCCGCCTTCCAGATTCCCGTCTTAGTCCCGGTATGACATCCCACCATAACGTTCTCTATAGCAGTCATATTACCAAATAGTTGGACGTTCTGGAACGTCCTAGATATCCCCAAAGAGGCGATCTTGTGAGGGGGCAAATGCGTTATATTCATATCCTTGAAGTAGATCTCGCCCGAGGTAGGAGCATAGATCCCACTTATCAGATTATATAAGGTAGTCTTTCCCGCTCCGTTAGGTCCTATAATAGCCTTTATCCTTCCTTCCTCGAGCGAGAAACTAACCTCATGGACTGCCATTACTCCCCCAAAGGATTTAGATACATTATCTACGCGCAAAATAGGCACAACTTTTGCCCTCCTCTATTTAAAGGCGCGGAGTTAATTCGGATGTTGCGATAAAGAACATCGCGAGCAAAGTTCTATAGATAGCAGGAAAGTTATCCGTTGTATAGGAAGTCCTCATCAATCCCTCGTGTTTTACTTGAGGCATCATCGCTACGTAAGAAGCAGTTTGATGGGTATCCCAATCGACCTCCAGGCGAATAGGAGGATCATAGGTGAAGGGATCGAAATCGGATAATCTATCTAATGAGCGTTTAGCGGCATCCTTGATCAATCCTCTCGCCTTCGAGAGAGGAAGACAACGGGCGGCATAGCGACTGAGGGAATACTTAACGATGGCTGTTTCCATATCCCCAAGGGAATTTTTCATATCCTTACAGACCAGATCATCGCCAGTTACTAAGACCGTGGGGATACCATAATGCCCTGCTAAAGCGGCGGATATCTGCCCCTCTCCTACTGATTGCCCATTTATCCTGACATCCCGCAATCTATATCCATTTAAGACATGGCTCAATATCCCTGGCTGACCTGAGCGAGCATGATAACCGATTAAGAAACAAGCATCAAAGGATTCGTCCAATCCCTCGAAGAAGATCACCGGTTGTCCTCTTATCAACTCGGCTAAGGGATTAAGATCTTCCAGCAAAACATTGCGAAAATCGAGGCCATGGGAATCGTGGACGACTATACTTTCCGCTCCAGCCTCTACAGCTCCGCTTATAGCCGCATTGACATCTCCAGTGATGTAATGTTGAATTACGTTATAATCAGGACCTCCCGGATTAACCTCCTTCCCACTTACAATCCCAGATATCCCTTCATTATCAACGGAAATCACTACTCTCATCTGTCCATCATCCTATCACTTGATTATCTATTCAAAAACTTCCTTAACTCCGCCATATCGCTTATATCTATATACTTGAGGCATCAATCATAGACTGCCAGGGGTAACATCTTGGGAAAAGATAAGTGGCTAAATCGAGCGCTTTCTCCAGGGAGAGGGGATCCCCTCCTCCATATCCGCAAACAAGCTCAACTCCTCCCAGATTATATAGATCCACTAAGCCCCGATACCCAATAAGCAATTGTTCTAATCCTCCTCCAGAAACAGTTATACCTAGATCGGCTTTAACTCGATCCTCTGAATGAATTTTGCCTTTATCCAATACAAGGGTGTCTTTCTCTCCCTCCTCTCTGGAAATAATTAAACTTCCTCGCCAATCGCGGTAAGGAGACGCTTTCAATCTCTTCTCCAATTCGGGAGAGATCGCTCTCAGATAACTCGATAACTCCCCTATCTTGATCATCCTCCTCCAGCTCTGCCATCCGACATATAGCTCTGTCCTAGCTCCGAAATCCCTCAATATATCATTTAGAGGGTGATCTATAGCTAACACCGATCTTATCTCTGGAAGTTTCAGTTCTATAGCTCGCTTAGCTAAATATCCTAGAAGGGAAAGATATACCTCTGCCCTTCCTAGCTTATTAGTCGCCTCCACTACAGTTAAGTTATCGCTCTCCTTTTGGAATATCAGATAGGCTATAATCTCCCCCTCATCCTTGACGACGAGGAAGTTATCCCTTACAAAATCATAAGCCTCGGTAACCCATTTCCAA
Source organism: uncultured bacterium (assembly GCA_964609495.1). Taxonomy (GTDB): domain Bacteria; phylum CAZSTA01; class CAZSTA01; order CAZSTA01; family CAZSTA01; genus CAZSTA01. The sequence continues at coordinate 2,473 of CAZSTA010000047.1, forward strand.
GAAGCCTCAGATCTCACTATGGATCCGGTAATTCCAGAGAAGAAATCGTTACTGAGCTTCATTACCTCTCCTAGATCGCTGCTCTGATAGTCCCTTATCTCGATCTTATTATCCTCTTGAGGTATATTTAATACTCCGATCTTAGTAGCCACTCGATCTATGTAAGCTTCCCATCCCATATTGCGATAGTAATTGGGGATAGGTGTAGTCAAGATCTCTGCGACTTGACCGTTCTCCTTCATATAATCGAGGAAATCCAACATCAATTGATAAGCATATCTATGCCCTCTATAATCAGGATGAGTCGCCACAAATCTGATTCCCCCAATAGGAATCTCTGCCATCCCCACTCGCATAATTCGGGGAATAAAATGGACATGACTTACTATCCTTCCGTCAACAGCGACTATCCTCCTATGAGCTGGAACATAATTGGGATCTGTTATATCTTTCTTGAAGTTGGCTAAAGATTCCTCAGTTTCTTGAAAGACAGTCACTAAGAGATCGAATATCTGATCCTCATCACCCTTATTAGCATAGCGATATTCTGCCTTCACATCATAATACCCTCAACTTTCCCCTAAAAGATCAATCCTTGAACTTTCTCTTTATTCCAGCTATATCTAAGATGCATTGCGTTCTCTCTGCGATATCTCTAGCTGACTCCTCGATCTTAGCCTCAGTCCAATCGGGGTGATCCTGTCTGAATTTATCCCTTAGCTTACTCTCAGTATAATCCTCAGTCACCGCCCAAATAGAGGCTTGAATGAGGCTAGGATGCAGTTCCCCTTGAACTCCATACTCCCCTATCCCCCACTCAGCTAATTTAATGATCCTTATCTCCTCCTCGCTAGCTCCTTGAATACTGATAGTATTCCCCTTTATCTCAATCTCCTTGCTTAATTCGTATATCTTGCTCTCCATCTTGACAAATGTGGAGAGTAGTTTGAACAACTCTCCCTCATCCTCCGGAGGTTTGAGGCTATAACTAGCTCCATATTGAGAGGGGGCATCGGCAGGAGGAGGTATATCCTCCTCAAGGCAATAGGTATCTAATTCGATAAGGACATCTATCTGATGCGCCTTCAGGCTTATTACCTGAGAGCGAATAACGATCATATCCTGCATGACATCTTCTATATCATCTAAGATCAAGCCTCTAGGAATCTTTATATTAATATCCTTTTCCGTATTATTGTTTAATACAAGGCTCATTCCCATATTAGTCCCATTACCTCTAATATCCTCTAATTTTACTTTCCCCTCCCCTATCGCCTTAATTATGTCACAGTAGGATTGATTCTGAGCCAGAGCAGTCTGCATATAAAATATAGCCAAGACCAACGAGATCTTAACTGAGATCACAACTATAAAATTATCATATTTTCTATCCGACATAGATCGCTCAATCTTCCTCAGTTACTAATGGTCTCCTCCGAGAGAGGAGCTTACTCAATTTTACCTCAGCCGAGATCACTCCCAGTAAGATAAGTATAGCTCCTATCCAACCCCGTAAGGTCAATCTCTCCGCCGCCAGAAGATAGGCAAATAAAGCCGCGAAGACTGGCTCCATCGTGAAGATCAGAGCAGTGTGAGTTGGAGTTGTGAATTTCTGGGCTAAGTTCTGAAGCGAGAAAGCTAAGGCAGTCGCCATAATCCCCGTGATCAGAAGGGCTACTATCACATAAGGAGATATAGTAACGGGGAATGTTTCTGCCGTGAGGCGAAATATCCAACTACCTAAGGCTGAGACTCCAATCTGAATCGTAGTCAAGACCGAAGTATCCATCTTAGGAGCATATTTTCCCACTAAGATGATATGGATAGCGAAGGAGAAGGCGCAAGCTAGAACTAAAAGATCACCCTTGTTTAAAGAGAGAGTATCGTTAATGGAAAGGAATCCCAGACCTACCGTAGCTAATATCACCCCTATGATCGCTGATGAAGAGGGAAGTCGTCGGAGAAACAAAGTGGAAAGCATAGGAACGAGAACCACATATAATCCAGTTATAAATCCCGCTTTAGAGGCTGTAGTCCATTGCAATCCTAGAGTTTGAAAAGCGTAGCCAGCGAAGAGGAAAATCCCAATCCAAGCTCCAGCAAGCAACTCCTCTCTCCTTGAATTCCTAATCCTCTTGAAGAAGATAACGAAGAGGAAGAGAAAAGCTAGGGAGAAGCGAAGAGTTAAGAAGTTATAAGTGCCAGTTATGGCTATAGCGTTTTTGACTAAAACGAAGGTTGAACCCCAAATTAAAGCAACGAATAAGAGCCCCAGATCAGCTTTCCACTGTTTCATATCAATATCACGCAACTATCGACGTTCCAGCCCACCTCGATTTTATCCCCTACCTTCGGTCTTCCCATTATATTTACATTGAGGAAATTATTAAAAATGATGAAGAGAGGCTCAAGGCAGTTGCCCAGCAATCTCCTCATCACCGTTTATCATCAATAAAGCCGAGAATAAATTATCCCTTTAACCCGGTCAGAGCTATTCCTTGAATAAAAGTCCTCTGGGTGAAGAAGAACAAAACGATAATCGGAACGATCATCACTGTTGAGGCCGCCATCAGCAATGACCATTCTGTGCGACATCCGACAACATTATTACTATCAAAACTACAATTTAAGTATATCACATAGCTTAGGAGATGTCAAGAGATACTCATGCCAAAATGTAACAATTTGGGCAAGATGCTTTATGATTTGCCTGACATAGGTTGTAAAGCCACCCCACTCGTCTCTGCTGTAAGGGACTCATTTGTCATAGGTTTTAAGACAGTTGAAGCGTTGTGATCAATCCATAATGGTCGGAAGGACATACCCTATCTTCATTTGATTTATTTGCTATCAACTTACAATCAATAATTTTACCAACTTTACCCCTCTCTGGGGTAACAAATATATAATCTATCCTCTTTCTAAAGTCTCCTGCGCAACATGTGAAGCCACCTTCAGTCCCGTGGATCTTCGCCCACGAGTCCTGGAAAAGCGTTTTTCTCCCCTTGAGTAAAATCATACCAGTTATGAATTTGATAGGCTCTTGATCTAGCGTAGCATTAAAATCTCCTACTATTACCTTTGGTAGGTTGCTTTCAAAATTTTCTAAAAAATCAACAACTTCAATTATAACCCGTTTTCTAGCTTTATCACTTAGTGATAGATGGGTATTAAAGAAATTAAACTGGCCAACTGGAAGATCAATTACCGCTCTTAGGACTATCCTTTGATGGCGCTTATCAAGTTCATCCTCCATATCGCGAGAAAGCCGAATGTAGCTTGAATCTATAATATCGAATTTTGATAGTATCGCTAAGCCTTCCCATCTATCAGCACTGTCGATTTGTGCCTTTTCAAAAGTGAATCTATAGTCAGTCAGTCTTTCGGCGATTTGTTCAGCTTGGTTCTTCTCCGGGTCGTATCTTTCATCATATCTAATTTCTTGAAGTCCGATAACATCTGGTTTATGAAGCCCGATCAAATCTGCAATTAAATTAAGTCTTATATGCCAAGGCTCATTGTAATTCCAGATGTTTAGCGTCATTACTTTCACAGTGAGGTGATTTACAACCATTTTTATACCTCCTGTATTGACATTTTAGCTAATTCTTTCTTGATTGGAGTATGTCAACCTTTTATCCCTGTCAACACTACTCCTTTAATGAAGTGCCTCTGCAAAGACATAAAGACGATCATTATGGGAAGAAGGACTACTACCGAGGCCGCCATAAGCACATTATAATCGGTAGAATATCGCCCTTCATACATAGCCAATCCAACTGGCAAGGTGTATAGCTCCTCTGATCTAGTAACTATTAATGGCCATAAGAAGGAGTTCCAATTCCCCATAAAGATAAAGATGATCAGCACCGCCAAAGCTGGTTTCATATTCGGCACCACGATATTAAAAAATATCCTTAACTCCCCACAACCATCTATCCGAGCGGCATCAAGCAGATCCTCAGGGATAGAGAGCCTAGATTGTCGCATAAAGAATATCCCAAAGGCACTGGCGCAAGCTGGGATGATCAAACCCTTATAGATATCTATCCAGCCGAAACGATTGACCATTATAAATAGAGGCACCATCAGCACTTGGAAGGGGATCATCAAAGTGCCTATAATTATGAGGAAGAAAACATCTCGCCCCCAATAGCGGAATTTGGAAAGCAATGTTAAATTGTGAGATAGCAAGCAATTACCCGCTCCTAATAAGCAAACCTCCCTATTTATTATAAGAGTGGGTAAGAGCTATGCCCTTCTCGTAGGCATTCTTCAGGCGCTCATAGTTCTTCTTCAAGGTCTCATACTCCTTGAGCTTGAAGTTGGGGTCTTCCATAGCTTGATAGATAATAGCCCCCTCGGCATCCTTAGGGATTGGGATATCCATCATATAGCAGACAGTAGGGACTATATCGGTAAGCCGGATATTTCGCTTAAGAATACATCCCTTCTTGATATTAGGTCCCTTCATTATAAGCAGACCCCTAAGAGAGCCTACACCATATTCCGCGGTAGGCAGTTGCATTCCATGACAGCCCCCTGTAGAGCCGCCATAATTTGAAGTTATACTATATATAATATCCCCTACTCGGTCGCTATATAGACCTATCATCCGGGCATCTTCCTTACGCAGAGCGAGAGAGATAGGCTTCTCTCCAGTTTCAGGGTCGGTATAATCATAGAGAAGCTTGATTATCTCAGTTCGTAATCTCTCATATCCCTCCCCAGGCTCTACTATTCCATCTGGGTCTCTACCCTTGAGGTTGATATAGATATAGACAGATCGCTGACATACCGCCTTCGTCCTACTCCAATCGATCTCTTCCTCCCCAGTCTCAGGATTCTCCCTATAGACGGTTAAGCCAGCTTCCCTTAAAATCTTGCCAGAGTTGAAGATGTGTTTAGTAGGGATCGCTCCATGATCGGAGGGAATTATGATCAGGGTATCTTCACCCAATACCTCCAACATCTGCCCCAACATCTTGTCGAGGCTCTCATAGAATCTCGCTTCCGCCGCTAAATATTCATCTAATCTACTTTTATCCTTACAGGTAGTTGGATCCAGCTCATCTATGAAGGCATGATAGGACCAATCGGGGCAATGAGCGTGCATGAAGAAGAGATCCCAATCGTAGTTCTTCATTAGATAAGTGGCGGCATCGGCATACCATTTATTCTGAAATTCTATGACCTCTACAAAGGTCGTCAAATCTATCCATTCCAGATGAAATTGCGTCATCGGAAGTTCAGGTATAGGAAGCCCTTCCTTTGATTCTATTTTAGCGGCTACCTCCTCTGGATAGGACCAGCCATCTAGTTGACATAAGGGAGTGAAGTATAATCTGAGCTTATCTGCTTCAGGGGATAGCTCGATCAGCTTCACTCGAAAGGCGACTTTTTTCACTCCCTTCTCAGTTTTGAAATCCTCGTAGATATGATCGCTCCACTCACCTACCTTCAGGGAGCATATCACATCCTTACCATCCTTAGTCTTAGCCAAGGTGACTCTGTCATACTTACCATCAGCCACTTGCACCAGAAGATACCATCTCTTCTCATCCTCAACTTTAATTTCAGAATCACGATAGACCAATTCAATAGGAGTTTCCAGGGCTTTATCTCCTATCGAGATATTTTGCCAACCCGAAGCCTCCTCAAGCTCCACCTGATTCGCCAAAGGATATTCCTCTATCGAGAATAGTTGATCGTTAGCTATAGTGCAATTATGTCCAAAGCCACCTCCAGATCGCCACTCATTTATACTCAGTCCAGCTCCAGCTATCTGAATCCCATCCTTTATAGTTGGGGGCCAACTAGAGGGATAATTCATAATTATACTCTTCTTTCCCACTGCTTCTGCCGCATTCCAAATGTACTCCGCCCGACAATCCCCTGTATCAAATCCCTGATGAATTTCATCAAGCGGATCTCCAGAGAGGTGAACGTTGAAACAGGTTATCCCATGCGTCCCCGGCCAAGCACCAGTAACGATCGTGGTCCAGTTAGGAGGCGTGATAGTGGGGAACGGGACTAGACAATTTTCAGCGAACACTCCTTCTTCTATCAATTTAGCGAAATTAGGGAGTTTGCCCTCCTTGGCTAATCTAAATAAGGTCTTAGAAATAGGAGCATCTAAGCCGATAAGGGCAAGTTTCTTAGGCGATTTAACCATTACAAATTCCTCCTTACAGAGATATTTTGAGAACCGAGAGAAGAATAACATCATTTAAGTAGAGTATAGCAAAGCAGGACAACTTTGTCAACTGAGTTTTATCCAATTTCAAAATACTGAAAAATAATAGGGGTAGGATAAAACAGAAAGTTAAAATGAATATAATCCTACTATTCGAGGGAGTCGAGGATGAGATATCTAAAACCTCAAAGATTTGGAGAGGAAAGTGGTTTTTTGGATTACATAACTATCAGAGTCGGGTTGTAATCATAAGATCAGGAAAGCCCTCTCAGCCTTTTAGCCAAGAGGGCTTTGATTTCCGCATTCAGAAGTTATTTCTTCTTAGGTTTCTTCTTGGTCTTTTCCTTCTTCATCTTTTCCTTCTTCTTCTCCTCCGCCATATCTATCCCCTCCTTCACATTATATTTTCCAAAGAGAAAAATCTAATTATCCTCCTCATCAGAATCATCGTAGCCTTCGTAATCCCTTTTCGCTTTTAGTTCAGCACCGCACTCTGGGCAGGAGACTACTACATCTTGAGGGGAGATAGAACCACACTCAGGACAAGTGGCTTGCACCTTAGGATCATTGAGATCTGGCGCAGCAAACTCCGTCCCACACTCTAGACAGGTGGTTTTGAGCTCCTTAAAGGGCTTCACCTTTACGGGTTCTCCACATTCATGACAACTGAGATCAGCTCGCTTCATTCGTGCCATAGCGTTCACCTCCGAATATCAGGTAAGATAATCGCTGTTATTTCCATCCGGAGGCTGCCCGGAGGATAGACATACGATACTATATCTTGCAACTATATATACGAGAAAGTTTAAAAAAAGTTCAAAAAATTTTTTGAGCATAAAAGTCTTTTCAGATGCCTAATCTGAAGACATTTACTCATCTTTCACTTACTTTTTCAAATACTAGCCAAAAGTCATTATCAATAGCGGATTTCCTCTAAGTCGATAGGTGCTATAACACTGAAATAATTTTTATGCAATTAAATATATGACCAAATCAAAAAGAGTTTCTATCTCTATTTCCTGAATAGCCTCCTAGTATAAATATAACATGTCATCCCATTCATCTTTTTATTTATACAATACGTCCTTTGCATTTTTCCCTCTTCCCTCAAACTTAGGCCAGATAAATTGATAACCTCCTCCACAATAATTATTTCAGCATAGGGTCAAATTAGTGCCACCTAAAAAAAACTTGACAAGATAGATATATTTTTGTATAATGAACATAGGTCTAATTATAGAGCGATTTTAGGGAGAAAATATTTTGGATCTCGAGCTAGAGGATAATAACAAATGTTTTGCCTGTGGTAAAGATAATCCGATCGGTTTAAAATTGAAATTCGAGTGGAATGAAGGAATATCTTACGCGGAATTTACCCCTAAAGAGGAGCATCAGGGCTGGCGAGGTGTTGTTCACGGAGGTATAATAAGCACTCTGCTTGATGAGACTATGGTTTGGTCTATGTGCTTCCTCGACATCAAAGCCATGACAGTTCAAATGGAAGTTCGCTATCGTAAACCAGCTGAAATAGGAGAGAAATTGATGCTCAAAGGAGAGATAGCGAGTCAGAGAGGAAGGTTGATTCAAGCGAAAGCTCAGATTCACTCGAATAAAGGATTGGTCGCCGAAGCTACCGGGAAGTTCCTAAGGATCTGAAACAAAATTGCTGTAAATATAGTATTAAAAGGGAGAGGTGGGAATGACGATTCCTGAGAAGTTGGAGAGAGCTGTTAGCAAATACCCAGATGATATCGCGGTTATATTCAATGATTTGAGAATAACCTATCGCTCCTTAAATGAAATGGTTAACAAATTAGCAAATGGTCTGCGATCTTTAGGGGTAAAGAAGGAAGACAAAGTCGCGATCATCTTCCCCAACTGTCCTCAGTTCATCATAAGTTATTTGGCGATAGTTAAGTTAGGAGCTACAGTAGTTCCGATCAATTTTCTATTCAAAGCTGAAGAGGTATCCTATATACTTGATAATTCGGATGCTGAAATATTGATAACTCTCTCCAACTTCAAGGATTTAGCAGTTGGTCTATCCTCTAAAATTAAAAGCATTAAGAAAGTTATCATATCCTCGAAGGAGAAGATGGAAGGAGATCTTCTCCATTTTGAAAAGATATTACAGGAACAACCCTCGGAGATAAAGCCCGTAGATATAAATCCAGCGGAGGATGTAGCATCTATTCTCTATACGTCGGGAACTACCGGAAAACCTAAGGGGGCGATGCTCACCCATAAGAACCTGGTCTTCGATACGGAATCGTGCATCGAGGCTATTAAAGTTACTCCAGCGGATAGGTTCATCTGCGTCTTGCCTCTCTTTCACTCCTTCGCAGCTACTGTATGTATGCTAATTCCTCTCCTCTCGGGAGGAAGCACGATTCTAATTCCCAGATTCGTTCCGAAGGAAGTTTTAGGGAAGATAGCCGCGGAGGGGGCTTCAATATTTATTGGTGTTCCCTCAATGTATGCGGTATGGGCTAATATGAAGCCTCCTGATCTCGATCTAAGCTCTTGGCGACTTGCTATCTCTGGTGGCGCTCCTATGCCAGTTGAAGTTCTCAAGCGATTTGAAGAGAAATACCCGGTTAAGATATACGAGGGAGATGGCCCCACAGAGTGCTCTCCCGTGACGAGCGTTAATCCGATCGATGGGATTCGTAAGATCGGCTCTATCGGTCTGCCGATAAAGGGAGTCCAGATGAAGATCGTTGATGATAACGATAATGAAGTTACCCGAGGGGAGGTCGGGGAGATCGTCGTCAAAGGCGATAACGTTATGAAAGGATACTACAAGAATCCAGAGGCTACCGCGGAGGCTATAAAGAATGGCTGGTTCCATACTGGTGACCTGGGGAAAGAAGATGAAGATGGTTACTTTTACATCGTCGATCGGAAGAAAGATATGATCATCGTCGGGGGATTAAATGTCTATCCGAGAGAGGTGGAAGAGGTCCTTTATCAGCATCCCAAGATCGCTGAGGCGGCAGTTATTGGGATTCCTGAGGAGTTGAGAGGCGAGATGGTTAAGGCTCTTATCGTCCTTAAACCAGATGAGACCGCTACCCCTCTGGAGGTAATTAAATATTGTCGAGATAGATTAGCTTCCTTCAAAGTTCCTCGTCAGGTGGAGTTCAGGGATGAGCTTCCTAAGGGGCCTACGGGGAAGATATTAAAGAGAGCATTGCGGGAGAAGTGATCCTATGTCTAGGAAGATCGAGATAGAAATCTCAGCTGAGATAGATATTATATTATCTACTTTGGTAGAACGAGGCTTGTATCAGAGCAAAGAGGAGATGATTATAGATCTCCTAGAGAGGGTTTTGTCTGATTATACAAATAAACCCTCTATAAAACTCGAAAGTTTCCCTGAGGCTGATCTCGGTAAAATCAAGGAGGATATGATAACTCGAGCTTCGATATATAATGACTACCTATCTGATAGATTCTAATATCAATGAGCGACATTTCAATAAATTTAAGTTTCTGGAAGTGATAAATCCTTTCAATGAGTGAAAATACTACCGAGAGAAATATAGTTGTAAACAGAAAAGCAAGGTATAACTATAATATTGAAGAAACTATCGAAGCAGGGATCGCCTTAGTAGGAACAGAGGTGAAGTCTCTGCGAGAACGTAAAGTCAATATGGGTGATAGCTATGCCCAGGTAGTTGATGGTGAGATATATCTATGCCAGATGCATATCAGCCCCTATAAAGCTGGCAATCGCTTCAATCACGATCCTACGCGAAGGAGAAAACTTCTCCTTCATCGCCGACAGATCAATTATCTGATCGGTCAGATTCAACAGAAGGGCAAAACCCTGATCCCGTTAAGATTGTATTTCAAGAATGGATTTGTGAAGGTAGAATTAGCTATAGCTCGAGGGAAGCATTTATACGATAAGCGTCAAGATATAGCAAAGAGGGAAGCTCAAAGAGAGATAGAGAGAGCTATGAGATCCAGATATTAATTTTCACTACTTGGGGGCGACATGGTTTCGACCAGGTGGAGGAGATAAAGGCAGCAAGCCGAGGGACCCGTTGGCCTCGTTAAAAAACGGGAAAGACAACAACTGCCAACGATTTGGCAACTCTACCCTTAGCTGCTTAATTGCGGCTGAGCGCTTCGTTTGATCCCCGGCCCGTGGGATTTGACGAAGTGTCATAAAAAACGGGCTGGCCTCACTTTCCGCGCTCAGAGGGAGTGAAGCGAGAAAGAGTTGAGCTGGCCCCTTTACCTCCTGTCTGAGGAAAGGAAAGGGGCGAGAACAATAAATCAGACTAAGCTTGTAGATACCTTTGTTGAATCACCTTGGGACCCGGGTTCGATTCCCGGCGCCTCCACCATATATCTATTATGAATTATTCAAGAGTGATAATTAAGATATTAAAGGTAATTGAATATTCGATTACCTAATTTTATTATTTACTCAATAGGGAGACTACCAACATTGGGAAGTGATTGGGAAAAATCTTAAGATAAAAGTTTTATCATTTTGCAAGTGAAATATGAATAGAAATGGGGGTGCGAAGGATAAAAATATGAAAAAAATTTTAATAGGAATTGTAATTTCGGCTGTTTTGTTGATATCTGGTTGGAAACTATATCAGGAAGACACCACCCCGCTCATCCCACGCGAAGTCTTGTTCGGCAACCCGGACAAAGTCTCAGCCCGGATCAGCCCTGATGGGGCCCAAATCAGCTACCTTGCCCCGGTAGATGGCGTGCTCAACGTCTGGGTGGGGCCTGCTGATGATCCTTCAGCGGCCAAGCCGGTCACGGACGATACCGATCGCGGCATCCGCGGCTACTTCTGGGCTTACACTAACGATCACATCCTTTACATCCAGGACAAGGCCGGTGATGAGAACTGGCGGATCTACAGCGTGAACCTGAACACCGGCGAGATCAAGGATCTCACTCCGGTAAAAGGTGTGCAGGCTCGAATTTATGGGGTCAGCCCCAAGTTCCCAGACGAGATCCTTGTCGCGCTCAACGACCGTGTCCCTCAGCTTCACGACCTCTACCGTGTCAACATCGACACTGGCGAGAGGAGTCTCATTCTGGAAAATGAGGGGTTCCTGAGCTTCGTCATTGACGATGACTACAACGTCCGCTTTGCGATACGGATGACGCCCGACGGCGGGAGCGAGATACTCAAGCCGACCGAAGAAGGAGGTTGGGAACTGTTTGTAAAGATCACAATGGAGGACATGCTCACCACGGGCCCTGTTGGGTTTGACAAGACAGGCAAGATTCTGTATATGATCGACAGCCGTGATCGGAACACCGCGGCACTGTTCGCGCTGGACCTCGAAACCGGAGAGCAGACCTTGATCGCCGAGGATCCACGAGCGGACGTCAGCGACTTAATGATTCATCCGACGGAGAAGAACATTCAGGCTGTCGCTTTCACCTACGAGCGCAAGCACTGGCAGATCCTCGACGAGTCCATTGCGGAAGACCTGGCCTACCTCAGCACAGTTGCCGATGGCGATGTCGAGGTTGTGGATCGGACACTTGATGATAAATACTGGACCGTCGCCTACGTCATGGACAATGGCCCGCTGCGCTACTATCGCTACGACCGCGAGGGGCAGGAAGCGCAGTTCCTGTTCACGCATCGCAAAGAGCTGGAGGGTTTGCCCCTGGCGAAGATGCATCCGGTGGTCATCGAATCGCGAGATGATCTGAACCTGGTCAGCTACTACACACTGCCGGTAGGGAGCGACAGCGATGGCGACGCTCGTCCCGATGAGCCTCTGCCAATGGTGCTGCTTGTGCATGGCGGACCGTGGGGGCGCGACAGCTGGGGTTATAACGAGTTGCATCAGTGGTTGGCTAACCGTGGCTATGCAGTGCTGAGCGTCAACTTCCGTGGTTCCACCGGATTTGGCAAGGCCTTTATCAACGCTAGCACTCTGGAGTGGGGCGGAAAGATGCACGATGATCTCATCGACGCCGTTGAGTGGGCGATCCAGGAAGGGATCGCTGACCCCGATCAGGTGGCGATCATGGGCGGTAGCTACGGCGGATACGCTACGCTGGCGGGCCTGACGCTCACACCAGAGAAGTTTGCCTGCGGAGTAGATATCGTGGGGCCATCGAACCTGATAACATTGCTTGAGTCGATCCCGCCCTACTGGACGCCGCAAATCGAGCTGTTCGCAACGCGCGTGGGCGATCACAGAACGGAGGAGGGCCGAGCCCTCCTGACCGAGCGCTCCCCGCTGACTTACGTGGACCAGATTCAGCGACCACTGCTGATCGGCCAGGGGGCCAATGACCCGCGCTGCAAGCAGGCCGAGTCTGACCAGATCGTCCAGGCGATGCAGGAGAAGGGCATCCCAGTGACGTATGTGCTGTATCCAGACGAGGGACACGGCTTCGCCAGACCGGAGAATAACCTGTCATTCTTCGCTGTAGCTGAGGCGTTCCTCTCCGAGTGTCTGGGCGGACGGTTTGAGCCTATCGGCGATGATTTCGAAGGTTCAAGCATCACCGTTCCCGTTGGAGCCGAGGGGGTACCTGGCTTGACGGAGGCTCTTTCGGAGTGACGCTCGCCGGTAAGTGGAGCAGGCTATGAAATAACCTTAGCTACTATTCTCACTAATCCCCTGTTCCTTTCCTTTGGTAGTCTCCTTATTTAGCATTGATGTAGTCGATAACTCCTTTATAGTACAGACGTGGATCTGTCAGCGTATTATAATTATATATCAACATTGTTGAGGGAGACTACCCAATTATGTCAGTTCATACAATTATAGATTGTTATACAGATGAACCCGCGGGATTGGGAGTCCCACCATATATAGGGATCTATCCCCGATACGTAGCTGGTGCTATTAAGGGAGATGTATTCTATTTAACTATAGACGATATAAGATTCTACAGCAAGTATAATTCAACTGTCCCCAAAACTATCAAGCTTGATAAAACCAAGATCGAAATTAAAAATTTGACGAGTAATGCCGAGAATGTCAGGGATATACTGGAACAAACTGATATCTTAATCGTTATAATGGGTGTTCATACCCCAGGGAGGTACTTATCTGCGGTTCCAGGGACTCTGGGCGAGCTATTGCCAGCGATTAGCGACTTAAAGTGTCCGAAAATTTTAGGGGGTCCTATAGCTACTGAGCATGGCTCTGGCTTAAGAGGAGGAAGATTAGTCTCCAAAGATCTAAGATCTAAAATCGAGAAGGTCTTCGATGTTATAGTGGCTGGCGACTTAGAGGCTGTTATTAATTCTCTTGATGAACCTGATAAGAAACGCAGTTACTCCGAATTAAGAGAATTTGCGATCAAAGGAGCCTCTATAGTCAAGCAGATTCCATATCCCCTGATAGCAGAGATAGAGACGAGTAGAGGATGTCTGCGCCCAATTCATTGTAGTTTCTGCACAGAATCGTTGAGATATAAGGAAGTAGAGTTTAGAGAGCAGAAGGATATCATAGATGAGGTAAAGGAGTTATATAGATTAGGGGTAAGACATTTTAGACTCGGAAGGCAATCGAGCTTTTACTCGTATAAAAACTGTGATCCCAAGGAGATTGAGAAGTTATTAAAACCGATAGGAGAAGAGTGTCCCTATATAGAAGTATTGCATATCGATAATGTAAATCCTACTGAAGTAGTAGGAGAAAATGGGGAAGCTATAACCAAATTGATCGTCAAATACTGTACAGCGGGGAATGTTGCTGCCTTTGGAGTAGAGACATTTGATCCCGAGGTTATAGAGCGAAACGATCTGAACGCTTCTCCTGAGCAGGTATATAAAGCGATTGTAATATTAAATGAACTTGGCTCTGAACGAGGCGATAACGGATTACCGAAGTTTTTGCCGGGCATTAATCTACTCCTCGGCTTAGCAGGAGAATCTAAAAAAACATTTGAAGAGAACTACTCCTGGTTAGAGAAAATCCTCAAAAATAATTTATTGTTGCGTAGAATCAATATAAGACAAGTTATACCCTTTCCCGGAACACCTTTATATAAAAGTGTTGGTAATAAATATCTGAGGAAAAATAGGAAGTATTACTGGAAATTCCGCGATAAAATAAGGCATAATATAGATTTGCCGATGCTTCAGAGATTAGTTCCTACTGGAACCGTAATTAAAGATTTGAGAACGGAAGTACTGGATGGAATGACCACCTTTTGCAGACAAATTGGGACATACCCCTTGATCGTCGGAATACCTGGAAAACGGATAGAATTGGATAAATTTATAAATATTAGAGTAGTAGATCATATGTTAAGGAGTGTAGTTGGAGAAGTAATCGAAAAGTAGTTAAATACTATCTTAGCAAAAGGTATCGATCACCTTATGAAAAATAACCGCGTATTAGTAATAATATTATCACTCATTCTTACCATAATCTTCTCCGAAAACGTTATTGGACAAGATATTGAGGTTATAATCGAGGGGAAGAAGGTTGATAATAAGGATATAATTGTACTCGATGGTAGATCCTATATCTATGCGGCAACCCTTGCTGATCTCATAGGTGCTAACTATAATTGGCTTCCTTCGAGCAAAACTTTGCTATTTACCTTGGGATCCAGAGTAGTGAGGATGACAATCGGTAGCTCTCAAGCTAATATCGATGGTGATGAATTGGATATGGGGTCCAAGGTTAGGTTAATCAATAATAGAGCTATGGTGCCCTTAAAGTTCGCTGCTCAAACCTTACTAGCTAATACTACCTGGGATGCCGAGAATAGAAGGATAATTGTGGAGAAGATACTGGTAAAGGTTACAAGTATTCGCTATAATTCTTACGCTGATTATACCCGCGTGGCTATCGATTTAAACGCTCCCACTAATTACAAGGTCGATAAATTGCAGGACCCAGAGAGGATCTTCTTGACCTTATATAACACCTCTCTAGGAGTCGAAGAAGGGCTTACTCCCGTCTCAGATCCTCGATTTATAAAATATATAAGAGCAAAATCGAGCGATTCTACTGTTCAGATAACTTTAGATCTGAAGCGTCCAGCAGATTATGCCACCTTTACCCTGAAAAAACCTGATAGGATCGTGGTTGACGTGAAGCAACCTCCCGCTATCTTAGTTAGGAAGGAAGGAGAGAGGGAGGAGGAGGTTAGTAAGGAAATCGAAGAGGAGGTAACCGCTCCTATTAAAGATGAGATCGTGATCGTGATCGATCCAGGACATGGAGGACATGATCCGGGAGCTGTAGGACCTACTAAACTGAAGGAGAAAGATGTTGTTCTTGATGTCGCTAAGAGGCTTAAGAATCTATTCAAAGATGATAAAAAAGTAAAAGTTTTCCTTACTCGTGAAGGAGATGTTTTCATTCCCCTCCCAGATAGAACGGCTTTCGCTAACAAGAAACAAGCCGATATATTTATTAGTATTCATGCCAATGCGGCTTATAGCTCGTATGCTAAAGGGATAGAGACCTATTATCTGGATAGAGCTACTAATAAACACGCCTTAGAGGTAGCTATGAGGGAGAACGCTTGGGGATTCGAGATAATGGATAAAGCCTTCGCTGATGAGACGAACAGTCTGATCGAAGCCATCCTACAAGATATGGTTATGACCTACAAGATGGATGAGAGTAAAGATCTCACTAGATATATCCAAACAAGTATGATAAATGGGCTAAAGCTCACCGATCGTAAGGTGAAGGGAGCGCCCTTCTTGGTGCTTAGAGGAACTTTGATGCCAGCTATCCTAGTGGAGATAGCCTTTATCTCTAATCCCGCGGAGGAGAAGCTGTTAAAAACAGCCTCCTTCCGCCAGAAAGCGGCTCAAAGTTTATATCAAGGTATAAAAAGTTATGTTAAGGCTACGAAAGGTAGTTGGGATTGAGCGGGGTGGATATGTCCGATCGAGCTAGAAAATTCAAAATATTATATATTCTCTTAGCTTTGCTCATAATCCTCTTAGGATTCGATGCGGTCTCATTCTATAGAGGTCGTTCGGAGAGGAGAATTGAGGAAAAAATGCTATCTGAGACTGTAGAAGGGAAAAGACCTATTGAACCCCTTTCCGAGAAAGAGCAGATCACCTTTAAACTTTACTTCAGTGATGCGAGCGCCGAATATTTAGTAGCTGAGGAGAGAAAAATTGATAAGGATAAAGATACTCCCCAAGAGATGATCCTCCAACTTATTAGAGGCCCAAAAGGGGATTTATATTCCACCATTCCTCCTCAAACAGAACTTAAAGCCCTCTATCTAAGTGATGGGGTTGCTTATGTAGATTTTAACCAAAACTTTATCAAAAATCAGATAGGAGGTAGTGCCGAAGAGCTGTTGTCCATCTATTCTATTGTTAATACCCTTACGGAATTTCCTGATATAGATAAAGTTCAGATCTTGGTAGAGGGAGAGGAAATCTCAACTGTAGCTGGGCATATAGATACTAGTTCTCCCTTAGATAGAAATGAATCTCTAATCGCGAAACAACCGATAGATTGAGAAAGGACAGGATGCTGGTGGAAAGAAGCGATGGAAGAAGAAATGATAAGCTTCGACCTCTGAAGATAACCAGAAGAGTCAGTAAGTATGCCGAGGGATCGGCATTAATAGAGCTGGGAGATACGAGGGTGTTATGTGCCGCTTCGATCGAGGATGGTGTGCCATCATTCCTCGCGGATAAGAAGCAGGGATGGCTTACTGCCGAGTATGGGATGTTGCCTCGCTCCACCAATGTTAGACAGAGAAGAGAGGCAGTATTAGGACGTCTCGGAGGTCGGACTCAGGAGATCAAGAGGTTGATCGGTCGAGCTCTGCGTTGCATAGTGGATCTTGCCATATTACCCGAAAAGACAATTTGGATCGATTGCGATGTGCTTCAGGCTGATTGAGGCACAAGAACTGCGGCTATAAGCGGAGCTTATGTCGCTTTAGTAGATGCTATCCGCTTTCTAAGGGAAAGTGAGCTTATAGAGGGAGACCCCCTGCGAGGATATATAGCCGCGGTGAGTGTGGGTATCGTTGAGGGAGAATCGCTCTTAGATCTTGATTACAGTGAGGACTCCATAGCTGAAGTTGATATGAATATAGTTATGACCGAGGAGGGAAAATTAGTCGAGGTTCAGGGAACAGCCGAAGGAGATCCTTTCTCCGTAGAGCAAACGCTGGAGCTAGTTTCTTTAGCAGAGAAGGGGATCGCCCAAATTATCGCTTGTCAAAGAGAGGTTTTGAGCGACGGTTAGATGGAAAGAAGATTGATCTTAGCTACTAGGAATGATAATAAGATAAGGGAGATAAAGGAGATATTAGGCGATATAGGTTGGGAGATATTGAGTTATTATGATTTTCCTGATCTTCCCTCCTTTGAAGAGGTGGGAGATACTTTTGAGGAGAACGCTATCGGTAAAGCTAAAGCTGTATCATCATATTGTGGATTTCTAGCGATAGGGGAGGATTCGGGCTTAGAGGTCGATGCCCTAGGTGGTCGACCGGGAGTCCTATCCGCACGCTTTGCTGGTGATGGGGCAGATGATCACAAGCGCAATAGTAAGCTCCTATCTATGTTAAAGGGAATCCCCTGGGAAAAACGCACCGCTAGGTTTAGATGTGTAGTAGCGATAGTTGATCCCAACGGTCTATTGAAAACTACGGAGGGAATTTGTGAGGGTCTCATCAGTGAAGAACCTCAAGGGGATAAGGGCTTCGGCTATGATCCGGTCTTTTATATTCCTCATCTAAAGAAGACCTTTGCGGAACTATCCCCTGAGACGAAGAATAGGATCAGCCATCGTCGGAGGGCTTTGGAAAAAGCTA